>JAEYQZ010000044.1 GCA_023409695.1 Methanobacteriota archaeon
GGGCTGGTTTTCTTCTAATGGCATCTGATTTTGAACCCATAAGAGAATTTTTGGGATTAAAAGAAGGTGAAGCATTTTTAGGGGCTTTGATGGCAGGTTACCCTGAGTGTAAGTTTTTCAGGGTCCCTAAACGGAAAAAATTGTCTGTAAAGTATATTTAATCAATAGTAAATTTTCAAATATGGTGAAATTATGGGCACTGATAAAGAAGAATCTGGAAAACTTCTAAAACAGGCTAGAACATGCAATATTGATTTATTGGATTTACTTGATGAAATAGAAAAAGAATTAAAAAATGATAAAGACAATAAAAATGCATTGGAAGCTAAAAGAGTTGTAAAAGATAGATTGGCTGCTAAAGAAGCTATGACTGGGATTCCTCAGTAATTTCATCTGCTGAATATTTACTTTGAATATCCATTTTCAAATACTAATCTATTTTTTAAAATCAAACACCGATGAAGCAGGGGTTCCATCTGCAAGCCTTATAGCTTCAGTTACAGACTCTGATGAAGTTCCAAACCCATGTGCAATCATTGTATGTCTTCCAGGCCCTCCAGCGACAACCACAACCACATCATCTGGTTTTCTTGTTATCCGCACTTTACCGTCCATAACCCATTTTGAATCTAGTTTTCTTCCACCCCTATCTCCGAGTTCAACAGGTACGAGGGCATTTTCATGGATGTACTTTTTAACATCTTCTTTGCTCCAGCCGTCATCTGCAACTGTTTTAGCATGTTCTGGGCTCATTATAACAAGCATTTCGCCGGGTACGTGGCTGTTGTTACATCCTGCAACAGATGCAGTATCAATTATAGTGTCAAGGAGGGCTTCTGCAGTTTTGCTCCGATGGTCGTTCACGTTATGCGGTGAATCTAATCCCATTACTGTAACTGTACTTTCTTCTGCCTTAAACCCGCGTTCTACATGCAGAGGTTCCCATGGATTTTCATTTTCAGCCTCGCCAAAGCAGTAGCTGTATTTTGAAGGTGAGCCCATGGTGGCATGGTCTCCAATTCCAGGGACAGCGCCGCCGATATTTATAAGACATAGGCGCATTGCTCTCCCAATGGTTGCATTTGCAATATTTCCAGGACCTAAACATCCAGTCCCACTATTTATACTAATCTCTCTTGCTATTGGGCCATTTAAAATTGTACAAACTGCTACTGGGTGAGTTGTGGCAGTTACTCCTGGTAAATTGAATTTGGGATGTGAAACTGCTTTTATTGAATGTTGAATTACCGGCATAAACTGTGGAATGCAACCTGCCATTACTGAATTTACTGCAATTTTCTCCACTGTGGCTTTTCCAGACCTTGGGGGAAGAACTGCTATTATATCCTCCCTATTTTTACCTGAAAATTCTATAAATTTACGTACACGCTCTCCTGTAGGTGGAATAATTGGCAGGCCGTCTGTCTGTTTTTTCATATAAAATTCATAGCTTAATTTCTCAGGATCTGGGTCAACGTAAACTTCCATATCACTTTCAGCAGCTTTACATAAGCGCTGTTCATCCTCTTCAACATTTTCTCTTAAGAGGTCTTCAATGGAACACCCGCAAGCGTTATCTACCTTTTTATTATTCATAGTAAGATTCCTCAATGAATTAGTCAATATTCAACAATTTTTTAATTTCTCCAATGGTTTCTGTGGCTTTTTCCCTGACATTTTCTTCTTCTTGCCCGGATATAGGATGTTTAATCTCAACTATCCTTAAGTCATCTGCACCGTGGGATTTTGCAAGTGATCTTGCATAATCCATGAAGTTATCTGAACAGATTGAAATTGTAGGAATGCCCTCTTTCTCAAGCCTTATTGCATCAAGTATGACCCATGTAGAACACGAACCACAGTCTCCGACTGCTATAATGGATAAGTCTGCATCGGCAGCATCCTTTAACTGTTCATCTGTTGCACCGGCACCTGCTGGTTTTTCGACTTCTTTTCCCTTTATATTTAAATTTTCAGCAACTGCAGCTAGAATAACATCTGCATTTGGTTTTGTATTGTCGAAATATGATATTTTATTGATCTTGGAAGGTAATGGCGTTATTTTGATTTTATCTGCCGCTGTTTCGCCCAAAGGGCCCATTACTTCTTTTTCAATGACTTTAACTCTCATATGGTTCTCCTGTAATGCTGTTTATTTCATCTATTTTTGAAGTTCATTACTTATTTAATTTAAAGAACTCTTTAACATATAATATACGAAATGTGTACTAAATTATGCGTAATGTGTAATGTATTTATAATATAAAATCTATTAATCAAACAGGATACTCCTCTAAAATCATGTTCTATTAGATCATTAAATGGGTTGTATCTGCAAAAAATGTTGTTAATAAGGAGGGATTGGCAACTTCAGTCATTCTTATCACACTCCCATATGAAGTACCCTCCTAACAACATATAACAAATAACGTTGTAATGTTCATTTAAAACTAATTGAAATACTATTTTTAATCTTATTTTGAATTAATTCCTATTTAAATGGTTTTTGATTAAATACAATCTTATTTAGTTAAGATATCCATATTTGCATCTTTGAGGGTGTCACACCCCGTAAGTATCATAGCACGGCGGAGATCTTCTTTCACATACTTGAAGTACATATTCACAGCTAATTCTCCACCACCTATAGCTATCTGAGCAAGAGTCCTGCCAATTAATGCTATGTCTGCTCCAAGAGCTATGATTTTGAGTACATCAAAACCTGTCCTTACTGCCCCATCTGCCATAATGGTTATTTTTCCTGAAATTTCATGTGTAATATCGGGAAGCACTTCTGCCACTCCTTGTCCCCCGTCTAGAACTCTACCTCCATGATTAGATACATAGCAGACACTAGCACCTGAATCTACCACTTTAACTGCATCTTCAGTAGTCATAATACCCTTAAAAATCACTGGTTTTTCTGTGCAGTCCACCAGTTCCTGAAGGTCACTTTCACTTTTCCGATAAACCATTTTATCCGAAACTGTCCAGAAGGTTGAACCTGCCCCTTCAAGGTCAACTCCTACTGCAATCACGTCCATGTCTTCAGCTAACCTTATAAGCTGAATAAGCCGCTCTTGCGATTGAGGTTTAAGCATTGGGATTCCCCAGCCTTTACTTTCTCCTATAACTTTGATCCCCAGATCATCAGGACTGGTGGGGGTGTTTCCTACCATTCCAATGGATCCAAAGGTCCTTGCACCTCGTAGGAGGCCTCGATAAAATGCATCCTCGGAAATTGCATCATTCATGCTGGATTTGACTCCTGAAAGACTGGCCCCCATAACTGGGGCTTTAATTTTTTCTCCAAATATGGAAAGAGACATTTCGGGTTCATGATGGGCTTTGATCACGCGCATTTTAAGCTTGTATCTCTGAAGGGCATCATAATTTGCTTCAAATGTTTTTCCCTGTCCTGCACCTCCCATGCCTATTGGGGCCCCATATTTCTGCCCAACACAGGTCCTGCCGGGTTTACCATCACAGGTAGGGAAAACACCGCAAACCCCTGTAAGCATCTTCCGCCCTACAGAGCGGTAATAGTTAAGGTTGTTGGTCCCTCCTTGTCCTTTGTAAGCTTCCATTTTAATGGCAAATACATCATCACGTATCTGCTGCAAGTACTCTTTGGGCATTCCGCAAACTGGGCAGCGCCAGGTATCTGGAATCTCATCCCAACTGGTACCGGGTTCTAGATTTGTAACAGAATCTCCAATGTCTTCATCATATACATAAACACTACAGTAAGTGCAGAGATATTTCATTTTACTTCACCTTCACAGAAATTAGGGTTATAATTATCATTTTTCATTCCTGTAACGGTTTTTTGATATTGTTTCAAGATCAAACAACCTGTTTGTTTCTTCTTCAGAGAGAATTCCCTTTGCAATAACAAGATCCTTAATGGGTTGATTTGTTTTCATGGATTCTTCAGCAAGTTCTGCAGCGCGCAAATATCCAATTTTGGGTGAAAGAAGCGTTGCAAGGATGGGGTTCATTCCAGCAACCATTTGCAATTGTTCTGCATTGACTTGGATACCTTCAACACAGCTGGACTGGAAGACTGGAAGATAATTAGTAAGTATAGATATCGATTCGAGTATGTTAGAAGTCATAACTGGCGTCATAACGTTCAGATCAAGCTGTCCTGCCTGAACTGCAAGTGAAACTGTTGTGTCGTTCCCTATGATCTGGAATGAAATCATATTCAGGCATTCTGCCATGACTGGATTAACTTTACCTGGCATAATAGATGATCCTGGCTGAACCGGCGGTAAAACAATTTCATTTAATCCTGACGTAGGACCTGATCCCATAAGACGGAGGTCGTTTGCTATTCGGATCAGTTCAAGTGCAAGTTCTCGCAGCGCCCCTGAAAATGCAGCTATCTGGGAACGGCTTTGTAATGCCTCAAAACTATCGTTTGCAGGAACAAGCTCGAGGGAGGTTAATTCCGCCAGTTTTTCCACTACTTTTTCTCTATAAAATGGTGGAGAATTTACTCCAGTTCCGGTTGCAGTGCCTCCTATTGCAACTTCGAGGAGATCATTTCTGCGTTCACGGATCCTTTCTGCAGCCCGTTTAATTGCACTGCCGTAAGCAATAAATTCGTCTCCAATGGTTACAGGTACTGCATCCATAAGATGTGTCCGCCCAGATTTTGGAATAGATGAAATCTCTTTGCCTTTTTGTTTAAATGCACTTGCAAGGTTTAGCAAGGATATTTTGAGGACATCCGCATCAAAAAGAATGGCAATGTGCGACGCTGTAGGGAAAGTATCGTTACTGGATTGAGATTGATTAACATGGTCATTAGGGCTTAAATAGTCATATTCTCCCCGTTTTTTTCCTAGAATTTCAAGTGCACGATTTGCAAGCACCTCATTAATGTTCATATTAAATGATGTACCTGCCCCTGCCTGAAAAATATCAAGTGGGAACTGATCGGCAAACTTTCCACTGATAATTTCATCTGCAGCTTTTACAATAGCTTCTCCCAGCACGTTATCAAGAGTTCCAAGTTCCATATTGGTTATGGCAGCTGCTTTTTTTACAAGTATGTATGCTTTGATTAATTCTGGACGTTCACGCCTGCCGCTAACTGGAAAATTTTCTACGGCCCGAAGGGTCTGAATACCATAGTATACATCATCGGGGATTTCTTTTTCACCTATTGAATCCTTTTCCAGGCGCATTATTATTCTTCCTGTGATTTTCCTCTATCTTCGAGTTCTTTTCGAGCTTTTGCAATCCCAATAGTCGGAGGCACTCCTTTAGGGCACACTCTGGTACAATTTCCATAAAATTCACATGCCCACCACCCATTGGGAATATTAGCCAGTTCCAGTCTTTCGTTTCCATTTGATTCACGGGGATCAATATAAAACCGATAGAGCTTGGCAAGGGCAGCGGGACCTAAATATTCTGGATTTTTTCCATCCACAGGACATGCTCCGAAACATGCTGCACAAAGAATGCAATTTGTATACAGTTCTAGTTCTGGTAGAGCATTAGGCTCCATTGGCCTTTCCTTTTCAGGAACTGAATCTGCTGGTTTAAATACGGGCTCAATAAACTTGTAATACTTGAAAAATGTACTCATGTCAACAATCAGATCTTTTATAACGGGTAAATGTGGAAGTGGTTCGATTAAAATCTCTTCCTCTGGATTCCAGGGTATAGTTTCCTCTTCAATTGCAGGGTATGGAACAAGATTTATTTTAAGCTCTCCTTTAAGAAGAGGCATTACCTGTGTCCTGCAGGCAAGTCTGGGAACTTTGTTGATAAGCATAGCACAGGTACCACAAACTGCACCTCTGCATGAGTAATGGAAGGCAAGAGAATCATCAAATTGCTTCTGTATTTGAAATAAAGACTCTAGTATGGTCATTCCGGGACGTGGTTTGAATTCAAAGGTGTCATAGTGGGGAGAATCCAGTTTTTCATTATACCTGTATACTTTTACTTTCATTAGTAAACACGCTCCTTTGGTTCAAACATACCTAATTTGACGGGTTTATAAGAAATATCCAGCTTTTTGCCCTGAAGTGATATGATAGTGTGCTTCAAGAAGTTATTGTCATCACGTAGGGGGTAGTCAGTCCGAGTATGAGAGCCGCGGCTTTCTTCTCTTGCAAGGGCACCAACTGCAACCACTTCAGCAAGCTGGAGCATACCTTCCAGTTCAAAAAATCGTATAAGTGCTTGATTTACGGCACGCTCTTTATTGTTAATTGAGACTTGAGAAATCTCTTCCTGCATATTTTTAATTTCTAAAAGTCCCTCTTTTATGGTTTTCTTATCGCGAAAAATGCCAAATTTATGGAACATTGTCTGTGTCATATCATCCATCAAGCTAAAGAGATGTTTTCCTTTATCTCTTTCAAGTATCTGATTAATTCTTGTATCAATTTCATGCATTGCAGATTTAACTGGTTCAAAATCGGGATCTGGAATATTATTAATGTCTTCAATAATTTTATCTGCAGTCAGCCGTCCAAATACAACTGTTTCCAGGAGAGAATTCCCCCCGAGCCGGTTTGCACCATGTACACTAATGCATGCACACTCCCCAGCAGCATAAAGCCCTGAAAGTGATGTTGCTCCATTGATATCTACATCTATCCCTCCCATGGAATAGTGTTGTCCCGGTTGAACAGGTATTGGATCCTTAATAGGATCTACACCTGCAAAATCCATGGCAATCTGCCTTATTCCGGGTAATCTTTCCATAATGCGGGCAGCCCCAAGATGTCTGAGATCAAGATGGAAATAATCTCCATCATAGGCGTTTCCTTCTGAAATTTCTTGAATCATAGCCCTTGCTACGACATCACGTGGAGCTAAATCTAGTGAGTTAGGGGCATAACGTTCCATGAAGCGCTCTCCATTTTTATTAACAATAATGCCTCCTTCACCACGAGCCGCTTCACTTATCAAAATGTTAGTTCCGTAGAGTGTTGTGGGATGAAATTGAACAAATTCCATATCTTTGAGCTGTATTCCTGCTTTGAGTGCAATATATTGGCCATCTCCAGTGTTAATGAGGGCATTCGTTGATTTATTGAAGATCCTGCCAAATCCACCGGTTGCTATGAGTACGGCCTTTGCAATAAATCCATGAACCTTTCCAGTCATGATTTCAATTGCAGTGCATCCAATACACCGTCCATTTTCATGTACCAGTGAAGTTACAAAAAATTCTTCATAGACTGGTATGTTTAGGCATGTAACCTGTTCATATAATGTATGAAGTACATTGTGTCCTGTACGATCTGCTGCATAGCACGTCCTTGGAAATCCTGCACCTCCAAAAGGACGCTGGGCAATTTTTCCATTCTCAAGTCTAGACCATACAGTTCCCATATGTTCCACTTCGATTACAGTTGCAGGAGCTTCACGGCACATGCGTGCAACTGCATCTTGATCTGCTAAGTAATCTGATCCTTTCACAGTATCATAAGCATGCGCTTCCCAGCTATCAACTCTGCCTTCTTCACTAGGAACATTACCAAGAGAAGCGTTCATTCCACCCTGGGCTGCAACTGAATGGGATCGAAGTGGATGAACCTTTGTAATCACTGCCACGTTAATTCCTGCATCGCAGGTCTGTAAAGATGCTCGAAGTCCAGTCAATCCTCCGCCTATAATAAGAACATCATGGTAATGAATAGTCTGAAAATCATCGGCTTTGCTGGATTCTTTTATAATCTCCTTCATTTGGGATAGGGATGTATTATGTTTTTCTTTTAGTGAATAGTGTTCATACTGAGATTTTTTTAATTTAGAAGAAGTAGATATATCTGCAGAAGTTATAATGTCCAAGTAATCACCAGGATCTAGTATAATATCTACTTTTTAGCAGCTCCTTCTGCGCAGTAGTAAAAGTCAGTTAGTCCATAATTTCTCTCAACAGGACATGTACCACAAAGGCAGCCTCTTTTTTCGAGATCACAATTAGTTTTTCCTCTTGAACAGAAGAGCCGTTCATTATTGTTTTCCATACATTCATTATGAGTTGGACATCCTGGACAAAGACATAATTCAGCATTTTCTTCTGTATCCTGAACAATTTTTTCTTCTACCATTATTTCAACCTCCTTATTATAAAATGAATTGGAAATTTACTTTTTAGCAGCCCCTTCATCGCAGTAGTAAAACTCAGTTAATCCATATTCGCTTTCAATTGGACATTCTCCGCAAAGGCAACCTTTTCTTTCAAGATCACACTCAGTTTTTCCACCAGAACAGAAAAGACGTTGATTTCTATTCCTCATGCATTCATTAAGAGTTGGACATCCTGGACAAAGGCACTTAGCGGCATTTTCTTTAGTGTAAGGGACTACTGTTTCGCCTTCTCCTTTTATTATAGAAGAGACTCTGTATATGTTCCCGCTGGAGGCCCTTGCAAATCCATTCTCTTCACCGTGTAAATCTGTAAAATATAAGCCTCCCGGTCCGAAAGCTAATCCGCAGGGGCTTGCGGCGCCTTCACCTATATATTTCACGAATTCATCATACGATTTAATTGCTGAAGCGTCTTCGTTGAGTTTCATTTTTACAATTTTTTTTCCTTTTATGGATTCCCCTTTTACGTATGATCCTCCAAAAAGAGCTACAAAAAGTTCATCTTCAAATTCAAAGGGGAATTCATCGTTTTGCATAAAATCAAGAGCAGTAGGGCCATGTGTAAACTGCCACCAGAATAAGCTGTTTTCACGCATGCTCTTTGGCCAGCCGTAATTTTTTCCTGCTTCTACTTTGGCAATTCTGTCATCATATGCAGGCCCATTATCGGATATATAAAGGGATTTATCACTTTTACGCCATTTAGCACCAAAAGGATTTCTAAAACCTTTAGCATATACTAAACTATCGGAGTTAGGGTTATCCTCTGGAATACTGCCATCTAGATTCATCCGGAGAACTTTACCTCTTAACTCATTATCATCTTGAGCAACTTCGGGATGAATCATGCCTTCTCCAAGATTCACGTATAATTTACCGTCAAATCCAATTGTAACAGCTTGAATTTGATGGGCAGCTCTAATGGATGGTATATTATCTAAAATTGTTTTCATAGAATCCATTTTCAGACCATTTTTACTTTTGGTCCTTATTAACTTGTTTTTTGACTCTCCATTATCTTCATAGAGCATTGTTACAAATAGATCACCAGTTTTTGGCTCAACACAAATGCCTGTAACTCCTGATTCTCCTGTTCCAGGAAATTCATGATTAGCTTCATAGTTTAATAGATTCTCTGCATATGTGTGAACTTTCCAATCATTTGTTATGGCTTTAACTTTTCCATAAAGTTCTGTGACATACAAAAGAGGCTCATCGGGTTCATCTGTGGGATTTGGAACAAATGCTAGATTAACAGGCAAATCTAATCCTGAAACCATTAATTCTATTTTAAATCTTGGAAATACCCACCATCTTTTTTCTATATCATTATTCATAAAACTCACCAGTTAATAGATAATTTATATTTAATAATAAATATATATTTGTAAGTATTACTTAATTAACAAAAACATTTCTTAAAAAATCAGTTTAAAAATGAAATAAAATAGTTTTATAAGATTTTAATTTAGATATAATTTTAAGAAATAATTATAATCCGTAAACATTAATTATGGTATTTAATGGGGAGTATAGTACTAAAATGGAAATTACTCCATGTACTGGAAGATTACTGTAAATTTTAATTTTAAATAGGAACTGGTTAACTGCATGTTCAAATAAATTAAAAATAAAATTCTTAAAAATTAGGTTGGGGTAAATAAAAATTAATACCCCTTACTAATTTTAGGCTATTATCTGCGGAAAAATACTTTTCTCCAAACAGTTACGATGAATCTGTGATGTCCTATGTATACAGCTGTAACCCTAAACATAGGTGGGTGGTATCTGTGTCTAATTAGGTTAACAGCAAACGGTGAGGCTACAACGAATCTTCTAAATATGGTCCAACGTCCAAAATTAGCTCTATAATTTCCATAAGTTCCATGACCTCCCTGGCCCCCATGGCCATATGTGGTTGGTCCTTGTGCAGTTTGAGCAATAGGTTGTGCTGATGCTGCACTTGAAAGTCCTACTGTTGCTATAAAGATTAGTAGGAGAACGCCTAGTTCTTTTTTCATACATTACACCTCCACGTGCATATAATTAACACGGATTTTTAAGTCTGTGTTGTGAGATAATATATCAATGATGTAATAAAAAAGTTTCTATTAGTATTAATACTGCAATTTAAATGAAAAATATTGAGCAATGGTTAGTTGATTTTTAAAAAATAAAGGAAAAAAATATTAGAAAAATAATATTATTTAAAGAATAAGTACATATTTTGTGAAATCAACAATTGATCTAAAATGAATAAGTAATTAGTTACTTTTTGAAAAATAGAGTGATTTAAGGGGGAAAAATTGTAATTGAAGAGATTATGCCTCTTAAATGTAAAAATTTGTTAATTAAGGGATATTTCTTCTTTTAAAGAATAATTTTTTAAGATAGATATATCCGTTTAAAATATAAGAAATTCAGTTAAACTTGTAACTATCTATATTAATTATGCATTTAAAAAGAGTATTAATGGTATTTTTAAGAAATTGTTTTTTTTAAATCAGTTTAATTGAAAAATAAGTCGTATATTTTAAAACAGGGGTACGAAATCAGTACCCCTTAATTCCTCGGATTTTTAGTTTATCTGCGCATCATTGGGCCGCGCATTGTACCTCTGTAAATTGGGCTGAATGATCTTCTCCACACGGTTGCAACCCATCTGTGGTTGCCTATGTATATAGCTCTAACTCTGTAAATTGGTGGCGGAAATATGTGTCTAAGCCTAGTAACGGCAAATGGTGAAGTTACAATAAATCTTCTGACTATGGTCCAATGCCAGAAATAAGCTCCCTGGCCTCCGTGGCCGTATGTGGTAGGTCCATAGGATGGATTGGCTATTGGTTGTGCTGATGCTGCACTTGAAAGTCCTACTGTTGCTATAAAGATTAGTAGGAGAACGCCTAGTTCTTTTTTCATACATTACACCTCCACGTGCATATATTTATACACAGATTTTTATGCCTGTGTTACAGTGTGTTTATGTTAATTATTTAATAAAAAATTTTTTATTAGTATTAAAAATTAATTAAAGTTAAATGTCATGTTTTTGAAATATAACGGATTAAATGCTGTAATAATTCGTAATATTGCTGAAATTAACAATTAATTAAGATATGGTAATCAATACATTACTATTTTTTGAAAAAAATATGTTTAAATTATAATTTTAATAAGATTGTTGTTTAAAAACATTAATTAAAAAATTAGCTTTTAGATAGGATAAGTGGGAAAAATTCCCACTTATTTTGTAGATATCTTTTAATATCCTCTGAAGAATGGATGGAAGAAGTGTCTGTGATGGAAGAAGAATGGTGGGAAGAAATGTCTGTGGTGGAATCTGAAGAATGGTGGGAAGAAGTGGTGTCTGTGTCTGTTTATAATAATTATTGTGTTGTGGTCTCCATATCCCATATTGTGGCCATAAGTAGGTCCATAATTTGGTCCTGCTATTGGTTGTGCAGATACTGCACTTGAAAAGCCTACTACTGCTATAAGGGCAAGTAGGAGAATACCTAATTTCTTAATCATTATATTACACCTCCACGCGCATATTTAACACAGATTTTATACCTGCGTTACGAGGTGTTTATGTTAATTATGTAATAAAAAAGTTTCTATTAGTATTATATTATAATTTAACTTAAAAACATTGAGTATTAGTTCCTTTTGAGAATGAATAAAAGGTTAAAAAAATTATAATATTCCCTAAAACTTAATTTTATTTGTAAAATTAACAATCAATTTAAAATAATAAGGAAACATCAATTTGAAAATAAAAAGTAAATGGGGAAAATTTAAATCCCAAAATACTAGTTAAAACCATTAAGGTTTAACTAGTATTTCAAAGTAATTTTTGATTTTAGTGTATAAATTTTGTTTATATCACTGGTTAATGCCATTTAAAGTTAATATGTGTAGAAAAGAGTTTTGAGAGTTTAGAACAATTTAAGGGGTTACTAGAGAGTTAGGTAATTACCATAATCCGCCGAGTAGACTGTGTAGGAAGAAAGCTTTGAATATTAAGATTTTGATTATTATAATCTTAATTACAACGAGTAACATGCTTTTCACCTCCGTGTATTGAGTACACGTAATGTAATACAAAGCGCGTATTACTAAAAATTCTAACCTTCAATACTAGTTAAAATCTGGGATTTAGCTAGTATTTCGCATTAGTTTTTGTTTTAAGGTTTATGTCGTGTTTATATGGTTGATTACCATAATCCGCAGAATAGACTGCTTAAGAAGAAAGTTTTGAGTAGTAAGATTTTGATTATTATAATCTTAATTACAACGAGTAACATGCTTTTCACCTCCTTGTTATTTGATACAGGTAATGTAATACAAAGGCCGTATTACTAAAAATTTTAATCTCTAAATGTTAGTTAAAACCCTGAGTTTTGGATATTTTTGTTTTAAGGTTTATATTGTGTTTATATGGTTGTGATTACCATAATCCGCAGAGTAGGCTGTGTAAGAAGAAAGTTTTGAGTAGTAAGATTTTGATTATTATGATCTTAATTACAATGAGTAGCATACTTTTCACCTCCTTGTTGTTTTGCGTAGGTAATGTAATACGTAAATTCTATTTTCGTACTACAACATCTCATATGTTAATTATGTAATAAAAATTTTTCTATTAGTATGAATATCGCAATTTAACTAAAAATTATTTAGTAATTATCCATGGTTTTTGAGAAAAAAACAGGGGAAAATGCAAAAAAAAGTATAATATCTGATAAAATTGCTAATTAACTGAAAATTATTTAGCAATGATAGGTTATTTTTGAGAAAAAAACAAGGGAAAAAGTGAAAAAAAAACTAATATCTAATAAAATTAACAATTAGCTCAAAAATAGTAAGTAATTATCTAGTGGATAAATAGGGGAAAACATAGACTGAAGATTATAATTTTAATTAAGATCAAGCTTTCTAAAAAAGTAATTTAATTACGCTCATGTCATGGATGTTGTGAAAAATAATGTAATTATATCTTAGAAATCTGTGATTTTTGATGATTTTGAATGCCTTCGGATTGAGAGTTTTGTAAACATGTAAAAATTTTCTATTTTTACAGTGAAAAAACTTCATTTTTTCAAACATGGAAAAATTCTCCAAATTTTTCCGGTTGAAAAACGTAGTTTTTCAAACATTACAATTTAATATCCGTATAATTCATGCGCATGTCATAGACATGAACGTTAAAAATAGCATTTTTTGAAAAATAAAAAAAGAGTAAATTTTGAATCATATATATTTAATTTAACTTTTTAGGTTAAATTAAATATTTAAGCAGTAGTAGCAGTGTATACTGGATCATATTGCCCAGTTAGATCCACCACCAGTTCCAGAATGGTAGGAAGTGGAAGAAGAATGGGTTAAAGAAGAAGTGATGGAATAAGAATGGGGTATGGAACAAACCTGCTCCTCCGAAGAACATATTTTCACCTCCTTTTATAGTTTACGCATACAATCGTAATACATAATTTTCATATCTGTATTACAAGAAGGTGGTATGTTGTTGATGTAATAAAAATTTTTCTATTAGTATTAATACTGCAAATTAACTGAAAATTATTTAGTAATAATGCACTGTTTTTGAGAAAAAAATGAAAGAAAAGTGAAAAAAAATTATAATATTTAACATAGTTAGCAATTAACTGAAAATCATTTAGTAATGGTGCATTATTTTTGAGAAAAAAACAAGGAAAAAAGTAAAAATAAGTATAATATTTAATAAAATTAATAATTAACTGAAAATTGTTTGGTAATTATAGGCTGCTTTTGAGAAAATAACCTTGGAAAATGAGAAAAAGTATATGTCTAATAAAATTAGCAATTGACTGAAAAATAGTAAGTAATTACCTATTGGATAAATAGAAGAAAATATAGAGTGAAGATTATAAGTTTAATAAAGATCAGAGACTCTCAAAGTTAATGATTTAATTTTAAAAACATCAGTTAGTAATTCACATTTTAATAAAATAAAAAAAGAATAAAAGTTTGAATCCATCCTATTTAATTTAACTTTTTAGATTAAATTAAATATTTAAGCATTGGATTTCAGCGTGTTCTAAGTAGTATTTATATTTACTTTAGTTAGAACCCAAATCTGTTAATACCTAAGTGGTGGAAACCATGCATACCGAAAGTGTTGATACCTAAGTGGTGGAAACCGAAGAGGAATGGGTTGAAGAGGAATGGGTTGAAGAGGAATGGGTTGTTAAAGAATAAACTTCCGCCGAAAAACATATTTTTCACCTCCATATTATTTTACGCATACAATAATACAAAATTCTTATTTTTGTATTACAAGAAGGTGGTATGTTATTTATGTAATAAACATATTTCTATTAGTATTAAAAATGCAATTTAACTGAAAATTATTTAATAATAATCCATTGTTTTTGAGAAAATAAAGGGAGGAAAACGTGGAAAAATTATAATATTTAACATAATCATCAATTAACTGAAATTGTTTAGTAATAATCCATCGTTTTTTCTCAAAAACAAGGAAAAAGTAGGAGAAAATATATTATTTAATAACAGTGGCATGTTTTATAGAATTAATCATTAACTTAATAATGGGGGTAGATACATATTATTTTTGAAAAAGAGGTATATGTAGAGAAAAATAGTGCTTTTAACAATTTAGAACTTTTTATAAATTAGTAATTTAATTTTAAAATAGTATTTAATCTATATTTTGATAAAATAAAAAAGAATAAATTGAATTTATACGCTTCATTAGTTAAAGCAGATGGTTAAGTAGTAGTTTCAGTGTATAATTGCAAAATGTTTTTTATAGGTGATGTTTACCAAAATCCTAGTCCGCCACCCCAGATCCATGGGTTGAGGAACCATGGGTTGAGGAAAAATGAGTTCCATAAGCCAAATCCTAAGCCTAATCCTAAACCTCCAAACATTTATTTTCACCTCCGTAGTGTTATACGCATACATTTTGGTAATACAAAATTTTATTTCTGTATTACAAGAAGGTGGTATGTTGCTGATGTAATAAAAGTTTTTCTGTTAATGTCGATTTAAAATGAAAAATAATTACTAATTATACTTATTTTACAAAAATAAGTGAATTTAACAAAGATTTAGTACGGGTTTAATTGCAGATCAACAAATAATTCTCTTGAAATTGTTTAACAATCTTTAATGAAGAGGTAGTAGGTACTTAAAATTAAGTTAATACTGATTCAATAACAAATTAAAATGAAATTCTCCAGAAATTAGGTAAATAATTTGAGGTAAAAAAGCAGTTTTTATGGTTAATTCTTAATATTAATTGATATTTTTTCAAATATAATTATAAACTTAGAATAACTTTTGTTTTGATTTAATAAATATGCTAAATTTTAAAAATAAAAGATAGGAATTAGTTTCAAATAAGACTAATTCTTACTTAAGCTTCCTTTCTAAATCTTTTGACAACAAAATCGTTGTCAAGGGATAAAACAAATGAAGCTGCTCTTGGACCTTGCTTTTTACCGATTATAATTTTATAAATGGCCTGGAATGCTTTTTGAGGTTTCATGTCCAGTTCAGTGAGAAGATTATACATCTCATCATGTAATTCTTCTGCAGTATATTCCTTTTCTTCAAGCAAATCAGCAAGTTTGAGCAAGAATTCTGTCTGGTCTTCACCCAGAGGTAATTTAGGAATCTTTTTCATAACACTGAATTTCACAAATTCTGGTGCATATGTACCGAGCCAGTTTTTAACGTGATTCATCCTCATTTCAAGATTTTTAAGATCCTCTTCATCTAAGTTCTCAAAGTCCACATTAGCCATGTTTTCTGGAAGCTGTGAATTCTTTTTGAGTATTCCAAAGACCTTTTTTGTGTCTCCATCTGCAATTTGATATGCTACAGTCATGAACCTATATGAAGGCTGGAATGGCATTTTATCCTTAAGTTCAATTTGTGACATCTCATAAATCTTTTTAGATTTTTCCCCTTCTTTTGAGGATGCAGGTTCTTCAGATCCGTAGTATATTCTTTCAACACGATCGTACTGGTCAATAAAGTCTAAAAATGGCATTTCCGGGTTGAAATCTTTATGTTTCAATGGTTTACTTCGGAATAAGAAATAATTAAGAGTTTCAGGCTTGCCTATTTCGAGCCACTGGCCAGGCGTGAAGAAAACACCTTTAGATTTGGACATTGCGTCTCCTTTAAGGGTTATCCATTCATAAGGTACGGGGTATGGTGCAGGATAATCGAATATTTCCTGTGATATTATGCTGCTTACGTCGTATGATCCCCCACTTGCTGCATGGTCTTTTCCAAATGGTTCACAGGTAATACCTAATATCTTCCATCTTGCAGCCCATTCAACACGCCATGTAAGTTTTCCTTTACCTGATTTAATATCCATAGATCCGTCATGGCCGCAGTTACATCTGTAATGAACGATATCATCATCATAACCGTAAGCGAAGGTGGTGTTTATTCGTCCGCATTCTTCACAGATTGGATTGTATGGGAGCCAGTCATCTGCAAGTGGATGTTCCCTATATTTATTGAATATTTCCCTTATTCTGGGGGCCTTTTCTAATGCTATTCGTATGTAGTCGTTGTATATTCCTTCTTTGTACATTTTTTCTCCGGAATATTCCTTTAAAGATATTCCAAAGTCGCCAAGTGTATCAATAAATGGTTTTTTAAAGTGTTCTACGAAATTTTCACAGCACCCTTCAGGGCAGGGAATATGTGCATATGGTATACCTAAATATTTTTCATATTCTGGTGGAAGTGGATATGGAACTTTTCTAAGTGGATCGTAGTCGTCTGCAATCCATATAACTTCTGCAGGAGCTCCCTGGTTCTTTAAAGCTTTTGTAACTGCATTTGCGATAAACACATCACAAGAATTTCCAATATGTATTGAACCGGATATGGATGTTCCACTCGCAATTACATGCTCAGGTACATCTCTTTCAATTAAACTATCTGCAACATTTTCAATCCAATGTTTCAATCAAATCACCTTTATAAATAATCATAAGTCGTGTAAAAAGAATAAAACCTTCATCTGAAGGATTTCTAAAGTAAGTTTAAAATATAGAACTGATTGTAAAAATTATAATTATTATGAATTATCTTGCAATAAAATAATAAAATAATGGTTTAAATTTAATCAAACACGTTAGTGTCTGCTTCATCTAACCATTCGTTTACAATCTTAACTGCACAGTAGCTTCCGCACATTGTACATGTATCTTCTTCTGCTGGCGGCCTTTCGTCCCTTATTCTCCTTGCTTCTGCAGGACACATTGCGGACTCAAATTGTGCTTCCCAGTTCAGTTTTTTACGTGCGTTGGCCATTATAAGATCTTTTTCACCATTGTGTATACCTTTTTGCATGTCTCCAACGTATGCTCCAATTCTTGTTGCAATTACACCTTCTTTAACGTCTTTTGCATCCGGTAATGCAAGGTGTTCTGCTGGTGTTACGTAACAGATGAAATCTGCTCCTGCTCCTGCAGATGTTGCTGCACCAATTGAAGATACTATGTGGTCGTATCCTGCTCCAATATCAGTTACAATTGGTCCTAACATATAGAAAGGTGCCTGTCTGCATAATTTTTTCTGGAGTATGACATTTGCTGGAATCTCATTTAATGGGATGTGTCCTGGTCCTTCTACAATGGTTTGGACTCCTGCTTCCCTTGCCCTGTCAATTAATTCTCCAAGTACAATGAGTTCCTGGACTGCAGCACGATCTGTGGAGTCTGCTAGTGCTCCCGCTCTCATAGCGTTTGCCATGGACATACAGAAATCATATTCTTTAGCTATTTCTAGAATATAGTCAAAGTTTTTGTATAATGGGTTTTCCAGGTCATTTTCTACCATCCATGCAGATACAAATGCTCCTCCTCTACTTACAAGTCCTCCTTCACGGCCCTGTCTTTTTAATCTTTTGAGGGTTTCACGGTTTACACTGCAGTGAATAGCCATAAAGTCAATACCGTCTTTTGCCTGTTTTTCAATGGATTTAAACATTATGTCTTCATCCATGTAAATTGCAGCACCTTTTTCCCTTATTGTTTCGATGGCTGCCTGGTAAACAGGTACACTTCCTACTGGAATATCTGAGATTTTGAGGATCCTTCTTCTGATTTCATCAAGGTCTCCACCTACAGAAAGTTCCATTAAAGTATCAGCTTGATAAGCCATAGCTACTTTAGCTTTTTCTTCTTCCATGTCAAAGTCACAGATATCTGTTGAAGTTCCAATTGTTGCATTTACTTTAGTTCTTAGCCCTGCTCCAATACCTACTGCTTTAACTTCTCTGTTAACGTTACTTGGAATGGCTATGGTTCCCTGGGCAACAGACTTCCTGATAAATTCCTCTGAAACACCTTCAGCAGCTGCTACTGCCTTCATTTCCTCTGTTATTATGCCTTTTTTTGCTTCATCCATTTGTGTCATAGAATCACCATGCTTTTATAATTTGAGGCGTGAAAATTGAATATTTTCACAAGCTCTAAACTAAATTAGAATCATTACTATAAAAATTATAGCTATTGTTATATTTTTTGTTCTGCGTAAAAATAATTATCTACATCGAACATTATTGTGGTTTATAATTTCGATGTTAATTAAGTTTGTGCTTTACAATTCAGTATTACTCTTATTTTAAACTAGAATTAATATTCAATTCCTAGCTTTAATAAAACAGCATATATAACTTTTTACTTTTTAAGTTTACAGAAGTTAGAGTTATTCTATTTTATAGATCAAATCATTTTTTAATTTATATAATATTTTAAAAAATTTAATGCAGAGAATATTAAAATTAGGCAATATTTAATTATTTTTTTAAAACAGATCCAGTTAATGTGCCGTTTATTATATAATCAAAATCAACCTTGTCCAGCCAACCAGCTTCTTTAAACATATCCATATAACACAGTCCAATGATTTTACCGTCTTTCTTCAATATTTGACCAATCATCTCATTTACTTCCTCGACTGTAACATTGGATTTTGGCATACTCAGCCCTCCAAGGAGTGCTACAACATCAGCTTGAGGATCGGCTGGTTCAGATAACTGCATTCCCTGTGGGGTAAGTTCTATCTTTTTAGCACTTTTTATGTCAGTTAATGTAACGAAAACTGATTCTTTATCTCTCACGACATATGCAAACAGTTCTGCAAAGGGAGTACATACTCCGGGGGTTCCTGAAAATGTTATTTTAGACGCGTTTCCTACTGCTTCTTTGAATGCCAGAAGGTTTCCATTTATTCCCTTAAATTCATTAATTTCTTCCATAATATCCCTCATTTTTTCTTTAATGGATCATTAACTAGTGTATATAAATAAAATCAATGAATATAATGGCTATAATAATTTTGAATATTTCAATCATTTTTTAAACTCTGGAATTGTAATTAAAACAATTCCAGAATGTAATTAGCAGCTGAATTATTTCTATTCTTTTTTAAGCATCTTAGTCTTCTCTTTAGGTGTCAGATCCTCTACGATATCTTCAGGTAGCCCTGTTTTAAGGATTTTACCACCTCTCATAAGGGATGCTTTATCGCACACATCCAGTACAAAGTCCATATCGTGTGAGATTATGATGAAAGTTTGATTAAGCTCTTCACGTGCTTTTCTTATAGAATCTGTGACCTGTACTCTGGTTA
>JAEYQZ010000086.1 GCA_023409695.1 Methanobacteriota archaeon
TAAACAGCTGATGAAGATGCAAGTACTACTTTTTTAACATCGGTGTTCTTTGCAGCTTCCAGAACTTTTAATGTCCCTGTGATATTGATTTCATTTGAAGTAAATGGGTCATCTACACTTTTTTGAACACTGGTAACAGCTGCTTCATGGAAAATGTAATCTGCACCATCAAAAATCTCATCTAAATTAATTGAAGTTATATCTCCCATTGTAGTGTCAATTTTAGATAGATTGAGGTGTTTTATATTTTCTATTTTTCCTGTTGATTGATCATCAATAATAACGACCAGATTGTCTTCACTCAGCTTTTCAACAAGATGGGATCCGATAAATCCTAGACCGCCTGTAACTACAACTTTTTTATTTTTCATAGATATTCCTCTAAATTAAGGCTTAAAAGAGTTTAAACTACACTAACGTTTAAATTAAGCGAACGATACACTTTTTGAGTATCAGGTAATTTATACAATAAAATTTCCATGTTTTGATCTTTACCTTTAGGAAGATTAAATTTAAATTGAATTTCTATTTTTTCGCTATGTGTAAGTGTAACATTTTCATTTTTTAAAATAGTTTGATTATTTTTTATGAGTAATTGATACGTAGTATTTGTATATTCATGATTTACAATACCAATAATTATATTTCCGCTTTCGCCTGCAGTTAAATTAGTTGGATAATCACCTGCTTTTCCATTAAGCCCTAAAATATAAAATTCCGTGAATTTTTCGCCAGGTTGTGGAAAAACAACAATATAAATAGTTGTACCAACTGCAATGATAAGTGCAATAATTAAAATAATTGATAACGGTTTATCCAGATTAAATTTACTCATATATAATCTTCCTTCTTTTATGTATATCTAAATGCAATTTATAAAATTGTATATCTAAAATTGTTTCTTTAAATTAGATCATATTATCTAGAATATTATTATTTTATTTTTTTGATAATTATCTTTGGTTAATATATTCTGATTTACATAATACTTTTTTCTATTTGCATATGTAAAATGATCTATTAATTTAAATAATTTTAGTAAGATGATTTAATTTAAATTAGTAATCAAGATTTAAGTGGGATTTACATGCTTTTAATACCTTGAAATTGAAAAAAAATATGATTTATCTGTTGGTTTTCCACAATCTTACGAATTCGTGATTTTGAAAACATTTATATGGAATAAAAACATAATTTGGTTTATCGGAATTATGTTTCCTTATGCTGGTGTCATGGACAGAAACAAAAATTCCCAAAAAGCAAAAAAGCAGGCAGTATTTTACTTTCAGTGCAAAATATTGGTAATAGAAGGCTGATGCACTGAATACTTTTTGAATATGAATTTTAATTAAATAAGTGATGTATGCTATGTGAATGGAATATTTTCAATTAAAATTAATTTATTATGGTTAACTGCTTAAATTAATGCTTTTAAATCTTTAAAGATGGCGAAAATGGGAAAATTTGCGAATATCCTTATTGGAAATTCTTTTATATGCAATGTTATTGGTGGAAAGCTATTAATAAGTTATGTATGGGATGTATGCTCTGTAAAAGTAGGGATTAAGAGATTTAAGGGATAGTTGTCTGTAGTTGAAAGAAATTATTCTAATCATATGCTCTAATAAAAATGGGAAGGACCGAAAGTGAAAACATTTATATATTTAGTTGATCATCTTTTTATCATGATTATTCATGTGGATATTGTAACAGTAACAAGTTATGTTCTTGCAGTAATATCTGCAATTATTGTAGGATTTATACTTAAACTTCCTTTACTTCCTGAAAGACCAATGAGGGACTCATGGACTATAAGTATAATTTTTCCAACTATTATAATTGCATTAGGATTATCTGCAATGGTTTTTGAACTTGGATGGAATGGAATGATAGTTGGAACAGTTATAGGCATATTATCTGCATTCATTTCCAAATATTTACTTGAAAAAATTCTCCCACCACATACAGGCCTGATTGGAGGTGAATCTGGTGAATGAGATATTAGGAATTATAATTGCCGCAGTTCTTTGCTGGCTTAACTTTGTACTCATAGATACATGGATGGGTCTTCCTGAAAAACCTGGTGTTAAAGGTGCAGATGTCATTGGAAGAGATGTAAAAAAGAGAGGCGGAGATTTATCCGGTGGATTCTTCCAGGGAAATATTGTATGTTCTCCTGATGCATCAGCAGGTACATTATTAGGTGCTATAGCCTGTTATACTATAGGTATTCCTGCAGGTGGATTTGTAGCAGCTTTACTTGTCTTTGTTGGTAACAGACTCTGTGCAGACCCAGGTTATGCTGGTACAACTGGTGCAATTAGTATAATGATTATAATAGCTTTGGCATCATTTGTTGGCATTCCTCCAGAACAATTTATTGTAGGTATGTTACTTGCAATTGTTACAATACAAGGACTAGATCACCCAAGAGCATCTAAATTGCTCGGTAAAATTGCCAAAAAAATGGGAAGATACACAGAATTAACTTAATCAAAATTAAATTAATAAATAAACTACGATGTATTAAAAAGGTAGATAAAGATGCTAATCGAGATTGTAGGCATTATTGTTGTATTAATGGCTCTTAGAACGTTAATTGCACGAGATCGTGTGGAAAGAATGCTTTACATAAATGCAATGAGTTTTGGTTTAACTGCACTTATTGCTCTTTACATACAGACACCATTTGGAGCCATAATAGCTATAACATTTTTTGTAGCTTCTACTCTAAGCTCAAATGCAATAGCATATTCAATTGGGAGAATACAAGAAGAAATAACGATAAGATAAATAATTTAAAAACTGGTGGATTATATGGCTATCTTGGATTTCATAAATATATCAACAGTATCTGCTGCAGTATCTCTAATTGGAGCAGTAGGTGTAATATTACTCCCAAAGCCTATTGATAAAGTGATAATGTTTGCACTGCTTCAAGGAGGTTTTATAGGAATGATAGTAGCCGCAAAATATCTTGATGTTGCAATGGCGGCTGCATTATTCGACCCAATTTCAACTGTAATTCTTTTAATTGGTATCATAAAAATAAACGATGTCAGAAAGAAAAAACTAAAAGCCCAGGAGGAGTTAAACGTTGCTTGATATTTATATATGGTTTTATACAGGCTGTGCACTTTTAATACTGGGCAGTATTGGAACTGTAATAGGTCCTGGAGTTAAAGACCCAATAATTAGGACATTGAATACAGAAGTAGCAGCTGTAGGGGTTTCAATGACATTTTTGACCTATAATCATACTATAGCACTTCTTACATTTGTTGCAGCGACTGTAATAACGACTATGATTCTTTTAAGAGCTATTGTAAGGCTTGAAGAGATGGGGGCTGAAGTATGAAAAGCCTGGGAAGGATTTTAAACAATCTGGCAAATCCAGATAATATTCCACGTCTCTTCTCGTTGGCACTGGGAATTGTACTTATAGCTGGTCTTATAGTGCCGTTTACGTTAAATGACCATCAAATTTATCCAAGACCAGATCCGCAGTATCAAATTAATATGCATGATCCTTTGGCACCATATAATAGGGGAGGTACTGTATTTGCCGATTTTGGCCTTAATGGTAATTTTGAACCGGAACCAGGTATCATTAAATCTCAATATCCTCAATTTGCAGCAAGTGCTGGTAAAGTGACAGGTTATCTATCTCCAATGGCGATATCTGTAAAAAATACAACTTTGTATTATGGTACTTCAATTTATTCATCCCCTGGTGGATTAATAGATGAAATATTATATTACTCAAGGGGTTTCGATACAGTTCTTGAGTCAAGTATCCTGATGATGGCGTTTGTAGTTGCTTCATATGTAGCACTTCAATTTACTATGAGGAGGGAAG
>JAEYQZ010000087.1 GCA_023409695.1 Methanobacteriota archaeon
ATCTATTGTTCTGCCCTCTTTATGTATAAGTTTAAATTTACTTAAACCGGCACCATTTGTAAGATATAATCGTGTAAATATAGAATCTTCCAGTTCTTTGTTCATGAGAACAGCAAGATAACTGTTATTTTCTTTTACTAAAATTATGCTGAATGAACTGGAATCGGAAACAATTCGATTTATTAAAACATCATTATTTTGAACCATAACTAACTTGTGAGGCTCTAACACGTGAATCTGGTTATTCTGCGTATATTGGAAGCCTGCATCTACTTTTGTCCCGTTTACCCGAGCAACAATGCCGTTTTGAGCTGAAATTATTGTAGTGCCATTAACCTGTCTGGAAGTTGCCTGTTGTGCAGAATAACTGTAACCCTTTCCCGTGTTGTTCTGGAAGTTCCAGCTTCCAAAGTAAGACCACCAGTACGATTTTGAGAGCAGATACATGTTATTTAATAACAGAACATGTGGGGCTGGTTTAGCTGGATGAGTGTATTGTAACACATTTTGGGCCTGATCTGGAGTTAAATTATAATCTTTTGTGAGTATGGCCAGGGCTGCCTGTTTATCAACAGGTAGAATCTTATTCAGCACTTCAACACTTTTACCTGTGTCATGTGTGTAATTTTCGAGGGTTAAATAGCATTGATCGCCGCTTGAAGTCAGCATTCTAAGTATTCCTGCAGATAAATCCTCATTATTCGTCAATAGTGCCTTTCCAACCCAGTAAGCACGGGGGGTGTTTTGAGATCCACCATCAAATGTAACGGGTCTATCTGCCACTGCAGTAAACAGGTGCCCAAAGTCCCACCATGAAGTTATAACTGTATCTTGAGGCGTATTATATTTAATCCAGGTCAATGAGTTGTACATTGAGTCATCAACATTGGGATATATTGAACTTGAGAACATATATGATGAAGATAGTGGGGCATATACTGCTAGTGCAATTAATATCAGGACTGCTGGTGTTAAATATCGTTTATTTTTGATATGTTTTGCAAAATAAGGTACCATTAAACCTACTAAAACGCCTGCACCTAACATTAGGGGGATTGAAAATTGTTGAATGAATCTAGACCCCTGTGTTAAAGCAAAACCTGTAATCAAAATCCAGATTGTAAATAAAATTGCATATAACAAATAATTCTTCCTGATTAAATCAGAATTTACTGTTTTATCTTCACTTGGTTTTATCTTTTCAGCATTTCTTTTAGTTTTACTTTTCTTATCTTTAACAGTTTCTGGCTTCAATTTCCATATAAGCCAGGGAATACTTAAAATACTAAAAATAAAGGGTATTATACCCCCTACTTTTCCTAAAATTTCTATAATAGATGGTATTTTAAGTTCATCTACGGATATGTACACATTTGGATAACTGGTACTTTGAATAGATGCATGTAGCTGCGAATTCCCCGCAGATCTTGTCAAAGTGTCTATAAGCCCCGAAGGTCCCAAATAAACACTTAATAAACTAATGCTTAAAACTACAAAGATAATTAATGAAAAAAACGCCGGCTGTCTTATAAAATATTTGAATTTATCAAAATAATTTTTAAATGATTTAATGGTTTCCATCTCAAACATATAACTTGAAATTAAGAGATATATAATGGCTGTACTGACTATAAGATAGAATATGTACCACCAGCCCTCCCAGGCCATTGAATAAACAAGCAGGAAAACTGCTGACAATGCCACATAAATTGATCTGGTTTTAATATTCTTTGCAGGTATACTCATGATAAAGAATCCTACAATCAGAATTGGAAAGAGCATGTTAAACATGTCAGTATCAAAGAACCCTGCAAACGTGTGGATAAAATATGCAGGGGCTGTACCAATTAAAATTCCTGCAGCTATTCCGCCATAATCATTGGTAATTCTTTTTACAAAGAAATATGCAGGAACAACTGCTAAGGAAGCTATAAACGGTGCTACCCAGATGGCCACTCCATTTAAAGGTACATTTCCAAAGGAATTTGCTAATTCATAAGCAAATGATGTGATATAAACAATTAGGGGAGGATATACTGCAGGCCTACCTGATGGGAAATAGGAGTGCATGTCCCATGAAGTGCTATTTACTATTAAATCACCCAGATAATTATGGTTAAGATAATCTTGGGTCAGCCTGTAATTATAGTAGGAGTCTATTTCACTGAAATATGGAAGTCCATTTTGATCCTGGAAATTAGACTTTAATTCTTCAGATACTCCAGGTAAATAAGCCGATTGTATTCTAAGGAAAAATACAAGTGAAAACACTAAAATTATGATTATTAATGGTTTAAATTTGGATAAATTCCACTTTATATTCATATATGACTCCTTATTATGCTATTATATATTATTTTAATAATTAATATTAATAATTAGCTCTAAAAATATTTAAATGTTTGCTTATGGCCCTAATACCTTCAAAACCATCAATTAAAGACTCTAGACTAGCTCTAGAACACAAAATTAAAAGGAGCTATATATTAAATTTAACCATACTAAAATTCCAGATAGAATACTGTTAGCATTATATTCCTGAAGTTAGAAACATTTGAAAAGACTTAAATACTTAAAAAAGACGATTAAGTTCTATGAAAGTAGCAAACTTAATTGTATATTTATGTGCTGTTGTACTGATAATTCTTGGAATTTATAGTTTTGTTTATCTTAAAGATATTTACTCTGGTATAATATGGGTCTTCTTTGGCGTAATTGTCGCTGTTTTAGGTTATAGAAGACTAAAATAAAATATTAAACAATTATTTTATATTTTTAATTTTGAAATAGATTAAAAAAATTAGATTATGAAATACGCATTGTTTTTAAATTTTCAATAAATAGGTCTAGTTATTAGTTATAAGCATGAGGATTGTAGACAAGTCTCCTAAATCCTAAAATTTTAAATATATGTCTTTTTATAATGATTTCACGTTTTCCAATAATGATCTTGCGCAGTAGGTCTCCAAGACCCCCTCCAGTAAGAACATCCATAACATAGTCTCCAAAATATGGATTTTTTATTCCAAGTTTTTCCTCTAAAAAGATGTTCAGATTCTTTCTTCTTATAAATGCTATAACAAATAATGTGACAATAAATAAGACTAATACTCCTAAAAAACTTCCAGCTGAATATCCAATACTGGAAACGCTTCCGTAAACTCCGCCTAATACTGCATATGCAATCCCAAGTGCAACTGCAAATGAGTGATTTCCAATTTCGCCCATCATGATCTTTCCTTTATAGTCAAGAGGGGCATAGCCGATACATGCTGCTAGAATAACAAGAGGGATATAATAAACGGATAATCCTGATGCAGGTATTGCCAAAATAAGTGCCAGAATGCACATAATAATTACAGTAGAACAGGCAGCACCTGGCTGCATATCTGCAATGTTTAAAGGCTGAATCATTAGTGCAATCAGGATTGAAGCTGGTCCAATATAAAAAAATCCAATTACAGCTACAGCAAGCATTCCTATACCTCTTGAAAGTTGGCCTATCTCGAATGGTAGTCCTTTAGTTTTTTTCCTTCCAATTAAATCATCTAAAAATGCAAAAACTCCGATTAATGCTACAATGCCGCTGTAAATTGGAGTTAAAAATAATAACATGGCTATAAATGGTGCAATCCCTACAGCACGAGGTGTTCCTCCTCTAATGCTAGTATATAAACTACTGCCGCTTTTTTTAATAATCCAGTTAAACAGCAGTGTTAAAATAGCGGATATCAGGAATGCTAGAATGATCTCTGTATACATTAATTCACCTGTATTAAAAATTAGGAAGGGAGATATATTAAATTTGTCAATTCCAATTATGCAAGATATCTGTATTTTTGCTATAGTTAGAATGTAAAAAATTTAAAGAAATGGAAAATTTATAATTTGTCCAGTATATCAATAAACTGGCATGCGTCAGAATATTTCCTTTCATATGAATCCTTTTTATAAGTTTCATATACAACGGTCGAAATTCCCTGGCGTGCTATAGGCTTTGTAACGTATGCTGGACTTGATCCGCCTGGAGAATAAATTTCCAGAAAGGACATATTTTGGGTGATATTAGTTAAATAATTCATAGTTTCATTGTTCTTAGAGATGGGATATATAAATCGATCGTATTTGTATCCAACAGATTCCCCTAAATCTTCGTGTATATCTACAACAATTTGGGGTTTGATTTTAATTACATCAGGCACTACAAATTTATTTGCCAGTAACTGTCCGTTCATTCTGCCTGTATCAAAATTCAATGCATTTTTGGTGACATGTATCTTATAAATGATATATTTTTTAGATAAATTTTCTGATATGTCCTTTACTGCAGCTGCAGTAGCATTGTGAAATCCAGATTCGCGTGGATGAACACCTGTAATTATTACAACTGTTTCATTAGAATTCATGTTTCCATAAATTTCTTTTTCCACATAACCATAACTTGTATTGCCTATAATCTCTCCAGTGGTATTGTTATCTGAGGAAATAGTATTTGAAGCTTTATTCCAATCTAAACCTATAACTAACAAAGTTAAAATAATAAATATGATAATTAGGCTAATTCCGGTTACTCTTTTAATTCATACTCCTCCAAAAAGATTAAAGTGTTTTGTTTATTTAATATATCTTAAAAACTTTGCTTTTAAAAGAGGAAATATTTTATAGTTATTACTTAATTTAAATAAAACAGAAAAAAAGTTTGATATATGATATTTATCTAAAACTGTACCTTAAAATAGCTGCAATTCCACCTAATGCTTTTAACTGTTTCCCACCTTCGTGTTCGCTGCTTACTACTGTTACTTTACCGCCTGTGCTTTCTGTAAGGTTCATAATATTTTCAGTCTCTTCTTCACGTACCTTTTCATCTAATACCAGCAGCCTTTCTACTGCACCTGCATTAGCTGCATTTATAACTTCGTTTTTCCCATATGCAGCTAAGTTGGATGATTTTCCAATTTCTTCCAGAACTTTTCCCATTAATCTCATTTCCTGAGCTATTCGACCTTCAGTTGCCATTTGCTCCATTGTACCTTTTTTAAGGACTTCCCTTATTCCGACTCGTCCTCCAGTACCTGTATTTTCAACTGTTGCGATTTTGGCAAGTTCAGGATATTTCTGGCTTAAATAATCGTAAAAGTCACTTTTTCCAAATCCCGGTCCGGCAACTACTATGCCCTGAATATCTTCAAACCCAAGTAATGTTTTTGCAACTTCATCAAAGAAATCAGTTATATTTTTTCCCCTATTTTTGGAGATAACTCTTTTTCCAGATATTCCTCCTATTATAGGCCCATAGTACTCTATTCCATACTGTTTAATAATTCCCAGGTCTGCAACGTCCTCTTCAATGGCCACAATAATTGCTGATGGCTTTTTAGATGATTCAACAGCGTCTTTCAGCCTTTTTATAATCCATCTTGACCATTTTTCCTTTGTTATCCTAACTGAATATTTAAGTTTCAAATCGAGTGTATGGTGAGTTCCAAGGGGAACCAGATCTTCGGGGCCCTGTTCTATTATTCCTGTTGCCCTTAATTTTCCAGTATACTTATGAAAATTTATACTTTCTACTCTTATCCCCATATAAAATGTTTTCTTTATGCCCCTATCATTTCTTAAACGTTCTCCGGTTGTATCCTGTATTCTGCGGGTAGTTTTAGATGATATTAAGTCTCCTGGCTCTATAATATGTGATAAATGCCAGAGGTCGTCTAATGTTTCAGGAATAATTTCAATTACTCCCCTTTTTGTATCTTGATGAACAATACGCATTTCCACACCATTTAAACTGTTATTTTAAGAATTAATCCTAATAAAACTAATTTTTTGAAAATTTACTTCTTTAAATTATTTATCTCTTTAATTAAATATTTTTTAGATATCTATTTAAAACAATTTTTTCTTTATAATCTCTTTTATTTCTATTATTTAATTTTAAAAGAAAAATAAATTTGGATTTTATTATTTATTAATTATATTTTCTATTTTTATATATTTTCCTCTAAGCTCGGAAAAAATTGAAAAAGTAACCAGTAGGATGTTATAAATCCTTTTTTCAGTTATAAAGATTCTATTTTTTTATAATCAAATGTTTTTACTTGGAAATTATTTAAATAGCATATTTTAAAATTATATAATAATTATGGCAGTATATTTATGAATATATGTTCCGTAAGCTGTGCTGTGTATAAATAGCTATATAAACCATATTTGGAGGCATTAAATGAGTGCAGAGTTAGAAAATAAAATAAAAGAAGCATTAAAAGATGTTAAGCCATGGCAAAGAGTACCAACTACTGTAGAAGGAGTATTTCTGGTCAAGACTCCTGCAAATGACAATAGGGAAACAATAATGGTAGAAATCAATCCATTAAACGAATGAAACATAAAATAAGCTACCTTTTGACCACTTTTTACATATAAAATTAGCAATTTTAATGGTTATAATTCCCATTAAAAATTAAGAAATGTTTAATATAATTTTAATATCCCATATATCTTGCAATGTTCATTCATAATTAGAAATTCTTTAAACTAGTATATACTTAGCCACGTGGTTGCCATATTAGAAATAATTATTTAGCCAGGGATTTAAGAAAAGAATTGAGAAAGTACAAACTTAAGGAAGTGGCAAAAGCAATGCCCTTCAAGGAGTTCGATAACTACCAGGAATGCTATGAATGTTTAGGGGCTATGGTAAAGTTAAGATGTAAAGGATGTAAAGATGGATTCAGGTCAAAATTTTGTAGCATTGCCAATTGTGCCCAGAAGAAAGAATATGAAGGATGCTGGGAATGTGAGGAGTTTGAAACCTGTCAAAAGTTTGATTTCTTAAAGCCAATTCACAAAGATGCTAATATTAAAAATCTAAGAAGAATAAAAAGAAATGGGGTTGAAAAATTCATTAATGGAAAGATTGATTGGTAAATCCTAAGTTCAATAGTATCCTCTTTTTGTAGGATCATTCCTGGTTAAGAATTTTGACCATATACACACACATTCCGTTGTCAAGTTTTTTCTCAACGGTTTCTAGATCAACTTCTGCACTCTCACATAGTTTATCAGATATAACTTTTTTACCATCGCCACCCTTACATCCTAGCTGTATAATTTGAATATCATTACCGCCGACTTTTATTTTATTTCCTGCTGCGGATCGAAAAGGTTGATGAAGAGCGCAGAAGGGACTTACGCCTGATCCATGTCCAACCATTAGATTCTCAGTAAACTTACCAGGCTTATTATATTCTTCTACAATTTGAGAGTATTCTTCAGGCAAGCCTCCATACAGCTCATTATATGTCTTTATGCTCGAAGCAAAAGGGCACTGTGGTAGAGTAAAAATAGATCCATCACGTACAGCAACACCTTCAATCCGAGTGATGGGATGTGTTTGAGCATTTACTGCTTCTTCCCATTCTTCAAGGCTCTCATACTCAACTTCTGGAAGCTGTTCTGAGATACGTATCGCTCTACGC
>JAEYQZ010000149.1 GCA_023409695.1 Methanobacteriota archaeon
ATTTATAAAAATTTAATAACTTTGTATGGCTAAAAGTGGATTTCAAAGTTGATTAGAATGTTTAATTTTACCTAATAGAGCTTTATAGTATATATTATCCTTATTTAAATTTTATTATACTTAATAATGCGTATAAATCATTGCTTATATGAAAAAAGTAATAAATAGGTTATATAATTAAAATTTATGTTTACCAAAGGAACTTAGTTTCAACACGTCCGGGCATTATAGTTTCATGAAATAGAAAATATAAAGAATGTTTAATTATCTAAAAATTTTATAATTTACTATTCCGATTGCAGATCATCAATCCTAAATACTCAATACTCTTCGAGGACTTCTTCTTTCAAGATTTTTATCCATAAATTCCTCTATGAACTCTTTAATTTCTTCTCGAAGATTACGGCTGTCAATTAATCCGTCAAGATGTCCCTCTTCTAAATAGTTTTCTACACTGCAATTTTCATTTGCATGCTTTTCCATGGCCTGCTGTTCTTCAACTGAAAGACCACTTCTTTTCCCAAGGAGCTTAAGGGCTTTTTCACCATAAATATTTATACTTGAGTTTGGAAATGCTAAGAATTTATCAGCATCAAAGCCGGGACCGCCCATGGCATAGAGTCCTGCAGTATATGCTTTACGCACCACGACACATAAATGGGGGACTTTGAGATTTGCAATTGTGGAAAATACCAGCGCACCATGATGAATAATTCCTGCCTGTTCAGCGTCTTTTCCTACCATGAATCCAGGTAAATCAGCGAGAAAAACAATTGGGATATTAAATGAGTCACATAATGAGGCAAAAGCAGCGAGTTTTCTGCAGGTCTCAGGAAATAGAATCCCTCCTCGATGATTAGAATTGTTAGCAATGAATGCAACTGGCATGCCTTGAATCCGACCAAAAGCAGTAATTAATTCGCGGGCATATAATTTCCGATGCTCTAAAAATGATCCTTTATCAATTATGGTTTCAAGTAAAGGATACATATCAAAAATAAGGTTTGGATCGTCGGGAATAAAATCAAAAGATATGGAACTTTTTTCTGAGTCTTTTGAAGGAATTATCGAGGGTTTTTCCATATAATTTGCCGGAAAAAGTGTTATATACTGGCGAACGCAATAAAGAGCTTCTTTTTCAGAGGATGCAAGCATATCGCATGTTCCGGATATTTCTGCGTGCATCTTTGCGCCGCCGTAATCATCATAAGGGCTTGGATCACCGGTCATAAGTTTTACCATATCCGGCCGAGCCAGTGACATTCCAGCATCATTAACCATAATTACAGTATCACATTCTGCAACTGGATATGTTAAAGTAGTAGCAATTGGGCTGAAAACAACCGCAATTCGAGGTACAACTCCTGAAAGTTGTGCAAACCGTGCAAATATTTTCCCCACACCATTTGAATCGATAAAAGTTTGTAAAATAGTTGTGGGTATAGCTGTAGTTTCCATTTTAATCCTGTGGGGACGGTCTGCAAGATGGATAATGGGAATCTGATGTTCTTCAGCATAATCCAGCAATTCAAGTTCTTGCTGTAACACCTCAAAAGGATCGATTTGTGCAGTTGCCTGGGGATTGATGGCAATAACGCATACTTCACGCTTGTTTATCTTTCCTGTCCCGCCTATAAGTTCTCCATTACTATTTAGACCTTTTAGCATTGAAAAGCTATCAGGATCCAGTAGATTTTCCAGCCGATTTCTCATAACTGAATTCATGTTTTTATTCCAGTGTACGGGAATATAAACATATTGCTGAAAAATTATAAGCGCACAGGGATTCCCTTTTCTTTTAAATATTCTTTCACTGAGCCTACAGAATACTCATTAAAGTGAAAAATACTGGCAGCCAAAGCAGCATCAGCTTTACCAACGGCAAATGCATCATAAATATGTTCTGGATTGCCTACACCACCGGATGCAATAACCGGAATATTTACAGCTTCACTTATGGCCTTGTTAAGATAATTATCATATCCATCTTTGGTTCCGTCACGGTCCATGGATGTTAACAGGATTTCGCCTGCCCCACGTTCTTCACATTCAATTGCCCATGCAATAGCATCGATTCCAGTAAATTCACGCCCTCCGTATATACTGCAGTCAAACCAGCAGTAACCCTTATCTGTTTCAATTATAATCTTGTCATCACTTTCTTTCGGGTTTTCAACATAACGGCGCTTTGCATCTATCCCAATTACACAGGCTTGTGAGCCTACGACTTTTGAAGCTTCATTGATAAGATCTGGATTGTGAATAGCTGCAGTGTTGGTAGAACATTTATCTGCACCAGCTTTTAGCATATTAACATAGTCTTCTGGCTTTCGTATTCCTCCGCCCACGCAAATTGGAACGAATACATTTTCTGTGGTGGCTTTAATAACATCAGTCATGGTCTCTCGACGCTCGTGAGACGCCGTAATATCTAAAAATATAATTTCATCTGCGCCTTCTTCATAATAACGGGTTGCAAGGTCAACAGGTTCTCCAGCATATCGAATTTGCTTGAATTCAACACCTTTCACAACTCGCCCGTGCGGCACGTTTAAATCACAGTCAAGACATGGTATAATTCTTTTTGCAAGCATATTATTTCCCCTATTTTGAAATAACTTTTGGGCAATCGCCCAGTTGAGAATAGATCAATATCTAATTGAAATAAATTAAAATATTATCTTCAAAAAGCATTTTAATTTCCTGTTAAGTAATATAGTTTACCATTATATATTTTAATTTGGTTCTTTGAAAATTTTACAATAAGGTGATTTAGTGGAAGATTCAGATAAAATAAAACAGATTATAGTTCCCTTTTCTGAGGTGACTAAGTTCCATGGCCATGTATGCCCAGGATCGGCTATAGGATATCATGCGGCAGAAATAGCTATAAAAGAACTTAGTTCATCAAGATCCGAGGATGAAGAGTTTTTGACAATTGTAGAAAATGACAGCTGCAGTGTGGATGCTATACAGGTTGTAACAGGATGCACATTTGGAAAAGGCAATTTAATATTTAAAGATCATGGAAAACAGGTTTTTACTTTTGTAAATAGGAATACTGGCGATGCTCTACGTGTGTCTTTAAGTAAAAACATAGATGAAATTGACCCAGAATTTTCTAAATTGAGAAAAAAAGCATTTTCTAAATCAGCAGGAAAAGAAGAAAAAATTGAATTTGAAAAACGGAAGAATGAATTCTCTCAAAAGATTTTAGACATGCCAGATAATGAATTATTCAAAATAGAACATGTTAAAATCGATATTCCTGAAGAAGCTAGAATGTTTCCATCGGTTAAATGTGCTAAATGTGGAGAAATGGTAGCAGAGCATAGAGCACGAGTAGAACATGGTAATTTTGTTTGTATTCCATGCTTTGAAGATTATTCAAGGACATGAATTCAATAATTTTTCTTTTTTGAATTTATAAAATTACAATAAATTTATAATGAATGAAGTTATAGCTATTTAATGTAACATTTTTGTTTTACTGAATTCAAAAAATTTCATTGGGCCTGTAGTCTAGCCAGGAATATGACGTGGGACTTCGGATCCCAAGGTCGGGGGTTCAAATCCCCCCAGGTCCGCTAAAGCACTCAAAAAATCTTTAATCCAAAATCCTCGCTCAAAACAAGTTTTGAGCTCCGGAAATCCAAAATCAAGGCGAATTTTAATTTAAGACTATTTCAAAAACTATTAACTCTTTCTACTTAATTCAATACGATTTCAAAACAAGTGCGTTTGCCTCGCATTCGCTCGGAAAGTTGGAATCAAATAATGACTTAAAGGCTATTCAATACTCTGATAAAAGAAATCATCTAATTAATTTTTCAAAGCCCTTAATTTTCAACTATCTCATAAATCTATCCAATTCTAAAACTCTTTTTTAAACCATTATCTACGAAATTATTAAATGTTACTCAATCAATAATTATTACTACTTCCAGTTTGTTTACATGTGAAAACAAATATTAACAATCTTAAATCAGACAGTAAATAATATTCAAGATTATAATAATTAGATCACCAATATACTTCGATATTTTTCATTTCTGCCTAAATAAAGTTTTAATTAGATGTTATTTTTTAAATGCATTTTAAATGAGGTGATAAAATTAGTTTTGTTGAAGTTGCTAAGGTTGATGAAGTACCTGAAGGAAGTATGAAGCATGTTGAGGAAGGAGATATTGAAATTCTTTTAGCAAATATTGAGGGAAAAATTTATGCTGTAGGTGACAGATGCGGCCATATGAATGCAAGGCTTTCAATGGGCAGATTACAGGGTACTACAGTGATATGTCCTTTACATGCTTCTCAATTCGATGTTACTACTGGAAAGAATATTAAAGAACCGGTCCTTACATCAATTCCCGGAGCTGAAAAAGTTCCAGAACTAAAAAAATATTCAGAACGCCTTGATAAAATTATTTCGCCGGTAAAAACTTATGATCTGCCTGCTTTCAATGTTAAAGTTGAGGGAGAGAATATATTGGTTGATATTAAGTGATTATAAGGGCATTTTAGGGTTTAGAGTTTTAAATTACTAAATTGTTTAAAAATCAAAAGCCTAATAAGTCATATTAGTCATAATAATATAATATCAAGTTGTACATTAGAATTCCATTGATATTTCATTCTACAAGTGTTTCATTAAGTTTATAAAGTAATGAATACATTTAAACCAGTAAAATAGCTTAACTTATACATTATTTTTAAGATGTAAATTTAGTATTGTCGGGAGGTAGGAGATAGAATGTCAGATGAAATACCTGGAAAAGCAAAAAGCTTCTGGATAGATAGTACTCCTGAGACTAATTTTTCCAAACTGGAAAATGGACTTAAGATAGATGTTGCTGTACTTGGTGGAGGCATAGCAGGCCTTACAACTGCTATAATGCTTAAAGAGACAGGTAAATCAGTTGCAGTGATTGAAGCGAGGCGTATAGTAGAAGATATAACTGCTACCACAACTGCAAAGATCAGCGCACACGCATTTTTTTACAGTACAATGCTGGACAATTTAGGCAAAGAAAAGACTCAAATGTTTGCTGATGCTAACTTGAAAGCAGTAGAATCTGTTTCTAATTTAGTATCTAAATATGATATAGACTGTGATTTTAACAGAACTCCATGTTATATTTACACTGAGGCTGAAGAGGAAGCAGGCGTATACAAATCTGAAGTAGAAATAGCACCTGAGCTTGGGCTTCCGGTGTCTTATGTTGAAAATATTTCTTTTGCGCCCAATGCAAAAGCAGGCGTAGTCTATCAAAACCAGGCAGAATTTCATCCCCGTAAATATCTTCTTGGGCTGTCAAAAGAAATAGCAGGCGAAGGAAGTTACATATTTGAAAATACGAGAGTTCTTAATGTAAAAGAGGGGGCTCCTTATAAGATTGAAACTAATCAGGGTTCGATTGAGGCAGATAATATAGTAGTAGCTACTCACACGCCTGTATATGATCCAGATGGTCTCTATGCCTATTTGGCAGTAAGAAGGTCGTATATAATGATGTATCATGCTAAAGAGCCATTTCCAGATGGAATGTATGTATGTCTTAACCCATTCCATACCTACCGCTCAATTCCAACTGAAAAAGGCAAGATGATCATGATTGCAGGCGAGCATCAAATCGTTGGAACTCCTATTGATACAAGGGAGTGCTATAAGCGCCTGGAGAAATATGCTGCTGATAATTGGGAAATTGAATCAATTGAATATCATTGGTCTAATCAAGACGATACTGCTCCAGATGGATTTCCTATCATTGGAGAAACGTCTAAACCTGGAGTTTATGTTGCCACAGCTTTTGGAGGGTGGGGTATGACTCATGCTACAACTGCTGCTTTCTTAATTACAGATCTTATAACCGGTAGAGAAAATCCTTTAGCAGAGTTATTTAACCCTTTAAGATTTAAAGGCTCAAAGCCAGTTGTATCTCGTGACAATGAGAAATTAGAAACTGCCCGGAAGTTCCAGAAAGGTGAAATATCATGGCCTTCTGATGTTAAAATTCCTGATTTATCTCGGGGCGAAGCTCGAGTAATAGGTAATGGTAAAGAGAAATTTTCGGTGTATCTTGATGAAGAAGGTCATATGCACCGTTTACAGGCAGTATGTAATCACAGGGGATGTACTTTAGTCTGGAATACTGCAGAGAAAACATGGGATTGCCCATGTCATGGGTCGCGCTATAATTATGAGGGACAAGTTATACACGCCCCAGCACTTATAGATCTTAGGAGTTATTCCGAAAAATAATTTAATTCATTTACTTTTTCTAAAAAAAGTTATTTCAAGACTTTGTTTTTAAAGTTTGAATTTTTATCATTTGATTAAAGTATTTTTGAAAATTTATTAAAATCTATATAAATGGAAAAATAAGTTATTAATAATGTCAAAATTGGATCAATTTGAACGCTATTATGCCCGAGATCGTAAGGAATGGCGAAAATGGCTGAAAAAGAATTATGCTACTTCTCAGGGTATATGGTTGATTTATTATAAAAAATGCGCCGATAAAACATGCGTTTCTTACGATGAGGCTGTTGAAGAAGCACTTAGTTTTGGCTGGATTGACAGTAAGGTTAACAAGCTGGATGATGAACGTTACATGCAGGTTTTCACCCCTCGAAAACCTAAAAGTATATGGTCTAAACTAAATAAGCAGCGCGTTAAAAAGCTTATAGAACAGGGTTTAATGACATCTGCAGGTCTTGAAAAAATTGAGGCTGCTAAAGAGGATGGTTCATGGTATTTT
>JAEYQZ010000159.1 GCA_023409695.1 Methanobacteriota archaeon
GATAATTTTACCCTTATCCGGCCTATATTCCTTCATTCCACGAAGCATGTTGATGAGTACTGATTTTCCAGCGCCGCTTCTACCTAAAATTCCCAATACGCTGCCTTCATTTATAGTTATATTCAAATTTTTTAAAATTTCCACGCCGCCAAATGTTTTTGTGACGTTTTCTAATTCTATAAAAGACATGCAATCACCTTTGGATATAAGTTTGCAGTAAATATGTTATATATTTGATCGTAAATATACTAATAAAATTCAATATTATAGTTGAGATAGATCAAAAGGAACGCTTCCTTTTAATGTAACTCTTGCTAGTGATATCCCATCTGCACCAGCAGAAAACATATCACGCGCAGATTTAAGATCACGGATAGAATTATTACCTATTAAAAATATTTCAGTGTTTTCTTTAATTGTCTGTATAATGTTGTAATCTGCATGGTTGTATCCTGGTTTCATAGCATCTACATGCAGATAATCAGCGCCAGCTTTTTCAACAGTTTTTGAAACTTCAATATCATCTATATCTTGAACATTTGCTCTGATCTTGACTGATACTTTACTTTCAGCTTTTTTTACTACATTTTTTGTAAAATTGTATAATTTTTTGGTATCATAAAGAAGTGCCTGTCCGCAGCCAATTTCAGTTATCTCAGGCTGTCTGCAGTGTGCATTTATTTCCACCACATCAATTCCGGGCAATTTCGATACTTCAACCATAGGTTCAAATGAAACTGAACGTAAATTAACAGATACTATTCCGTTCCATGAATTTTTAATTATATCTGCTTCTTTTTTAATAGAAGGTATCACATTTTCTTCATTTATGTCAAACTCTTGCCTTCCCCGTTTGATAATACTACATCCTGCAGCTATAGTTTGTTTATCCAAGTTATAGCCACCAAGGGTCACCATGTCAAAACCATAAGAAGCCATTTTCAGGCAAAAATTTCCATCGGTTATTCCCGCCATTGGCGCTAAAACTTCAATAAAATCACCTTTAAAAAAATTATTAATTTAGAGTAAAAAATATAAATAAAATAATTAATCAGCTATTTTTTGTTCATAACGTGGACAAGATCGTAGGTAACTCCACCTCTTATTTCTTCAAGAGCCAGATCTGCCAGATTAGCGGCTTTTTCAGCAGTAGGAGCTTTTCCTATACCTGCTTTAAGTGCTATGTTAGTTTCGTCTTCAATTTCCTCGACTATTTTCAAAAGTCCTTCAGGACTAAGTCCATTACATGGAGACATGAAATTATCTCCACCTATAAAGAAGACAAGAGAACCTTTCTCGATTAATTTTTTCATTAAAAAGTGTTGAACTCTATTTACAATAAAAGAAGTATCATAAGCAGGAATTATATCAGTTAAAGAATCTGTAATTCCATTTATATCTATATGAGCAATTTGAACGAAACTGTCCTCTTTATTTACAAGACCATCTATAGCAAGAATTTCCTTTCGTTCTTCAGATTGTGCTCCCCCATAATTTTGAAGAGCTGCTGTAGCATCCCTTTGAGCTTCATAAGGAGTTTCAGCTGCCCCTACACCCATACTAATAGTTATAGGGTACCTGTTACCTATTGATTTCTGGATTCTCCTGTGGTCATCCATATCTACATTATTGGTAATTGCAAGCATGTTATCAAAGCGGGTGAAGAAAACAAGCCCACCTTTAGCAGCGAATTGTCTTTGAAGATCAGCATAAAGCTCTGATTGCAGGATTTGAAGATCTGCTTCTGCCCTTGGAGCCGGAGTAACTGTCCACGGGCCATAATTATCAATTTGAATTAAAGTCATCTGTATCATAAAATTTCACCCAAAATAATTCTGGCTAACCTCACTTTATCATTGATGGTCTTCATGTTTGTGTTTGTTATAACGACCTTTGATATTAGTTTTTCTATTTTTTTCTCAGATTCTGTGTCCTCAACATCTATGATAAACTTGTCCATAAATTCTTTATAAATTGTCGCAACCCCTTCACACGATACTTCATGGCCCATTGCATTCATAAACTTTGCTGCGGGACCGCTTACGGGATTTCCACCTATTATTGGAGATACTGCAACAACATAAGAGTTTTTAAGAGCTTTTTTAACTCCATTCATTGAGATTATTGGCCCTATGGATGTTATCGGATTAGATGGCCCTATTATGACCATATCTGAATTTTCAATAGTATTTATTACATCATCTGAAGGTTCAACATCAGCATATATTATATCTTCCACTTCAGGTTGTGCCTTTTTTCCAACCAGGAATTCGTGGAAACTCATTTCCCCTTCATCTGTTATAATCTTGATATTTGATTGTTCATCACTCATTGGAGTGATCTTTGACTTAACGCCTAATTTTTTTCTTTGAATATCTACTACTTTAGAGAGAGGATATTTCTCCATTAACATGGTCTTTTGAATCTTAATGGCGCGATCTTTATCCCCAATTCTTAAAATTTCATCATAACCCATTTCTTTTAAAGTTTCATGAGTTATAAACGTATCTTTGTCAATACCGTACCATGTATTTTCATTTATAATTCCTGCGAGAGTATACATCACAGTATCTATATCTGGTGCTATATAGTTTCCTGATATATATGTATTTTCTACTGTGTTTACAATTATGTTTAGATCTTCAGGATCAGCTGTTCGAACTATTCCCTGGATTAATTTTGGAGTTCCAGTTCCGCCAGAAAGTATTGTTATCATAGGACTCGTTTTTAATGTTTTTTGTATTATCAATTTTATGAAGAGTTAACTATTACTATAATTCATATAATTTAAGTTTTACCTAAATACATCATACTTTTTAGGCCTTATCAAATCTTTAACTGTTGAATTATTATTTTTTAACTCTTTAACGTAGCTAACTCCTTTTATTACAACAACAGGTATTCCCTCATCTGCTTGGCCCATTAAAATTGATGCTGCTGATGCTAATTCATCTGCAACAGCAATACTTGTAGTTTGAAGCTCTCTACCATAAAGATCTTTTTCACCTTTTCTGTTCCAAAGAGCATTCATCCCAGATATACCAATTGCAGTACCAATAGCTCCTTCCCTAAATGCTCTTCCTTGAGTATCGGATATAATAACAACAACTTCTTTTCCGCTCAATGTTTCTATTTTTTTCATTATATGAGATGCACTTTTATCTGGATCTTCAGGCATAGGTGTTGCCATGTCATCTTCCACATTTGATTCATCTATCCCTGCATTTGCACATACAAATCCGTGTTTAGTTTCACTGATTATAAAATCTGGCCCTACCTTTAATATTTCAGCAGATTCCTGAATTATAGCCTCTACAATATGAGGATCTTTTCCTGTTTTTTCTGCAATCTCAAAAGCGTCTTGAGTTGGTTTAATAGTTTTAAGATTGATTTTATTTCCTTCTGCCTTCGATATTATAGTTTCAGCTATGACAAAAATATCTCCATCTTCGATGTCAACATTTCCTTTATTCATGGTGTCTACAATTAAAGCAGCGATGTCATCGCCTTCTGCAATTAAAGGAATATTTTCAAGCCCAATGATCTTAATATCCATTTATTCACCGCATTAAGTCCAAATTACAAAGAACCAATTTTCCATCCATCATCATCTGCAAATGCAGCCACTGAATCTACAGGATTAGTGAATTCTTCAAATTTTCCACCGCCATATATAAATTTAGCTGCTTCTTCAGCATTATTACAAACAAATTCAACGTAATTTGGTTTTGTGTGTTCATATGTTGAAATATAACTGCACTGCTCAGCTTTAACCTGCTCAACTATGATTCCTTCCTTGGTAACAATTCCAATATAAGAATCTCCATCTAATGTTGTAGCCCCTGCAATACGAGGAGTATCTAACTCATCTTTTTCGTAATCCATTGTAAGTAATGTTAATGCAATTGAATCCCTTATGTTCATACCAGAAGCTATTTTTTCTGCAATGATATCAGTATGAGATCCATTTGTAACTACGGCAACATCATCCACAATTCTTATACAGTTATAAGCAATATAAGGGTTTTTAAAAACGTCTTTTTCATGCCCTTCCTTCGGCACGATTGCAGCCCTCTCTTCAAATATATTCACCATTCGATTTGGAAAAGATCTGCTTGAAACTCTATATGCCACAAATTTTCCTGCTTCTGTACTTCCAACTGCTAAAATTCTTCCAAGATACATTTTTTTCACCTGTTAAACATATATCATTTAAATTATTTTATTTTTTATTGTTAATTTTAATTTACAATTTTGGCTTCGATCTCATTGACTGGGAACTGTTACAGCTTTATTTGTAGGGAATCCTTGAGGTGTCGTTATAATGATCTCACCAGCTTTAGCTCTTATAACTATTTCTCCCTCATCAATAACTTTTGTGTGTACTGCAATTGCCCCATTTCGTATATAACTGGACATGTCCTGTCCATTAACTATAACTTTCTTTAGACCTGCAACTGGGACTAAATAATACTCAGATGTTCCGCTAGTTTGTGTCACTTGAGGTTTTCCAGAAGTAGATTGAGTCTGATCAGCAGCAGCGCCAAAGCTACTTGTAACCATTAAAAATATAAGAATTGTAAAAACAACATCAATAAAAGGAACCATGTTGAATTTAGGAGTGTTTTTCCTCACTTTGTTTCTATATCTGTTTACATCTAAAACCATTGAATAACTTCCTTATTCAGCACATTTAAAGATTTTTAACTATTACTGCATTAATTTACTTTCAACAATCTCTGCTTTGGTATTGCATTTTTCCATAACTATATTATGAATACTTTTCTCAAGCATACTGGGCTTTAAAGCCACCAGAACATTTGCATCATAATCTTCTATTTCTTTAACTTTTACGATCCCTTCAGCTTCTTTTAAAGCTTCAACAGCTATTTTTGGATCAATTGCTACTTTTATTTTCATAACTGCAGAGTTCCAGTTGGTCATCTTCTTAGTAATCTCTATTTTATCCATTTCATCTTCTATTTTACCCGTGATATATGAATGAAGAGGAACCAAAGCTATTGCAACAGTAAGCCCTGCTATAGTAGTAATTAAAGCTATATAAATACCTTCTGCCATTCCTGATGAGCTTGCACCCATTCCAAGTGCCCTAAATGTATACCACATACCTAAAACTGTTCCTATTAATCCCAAAAGAGGGGCAATTTCAATTATCATTTTAATTGTACCCAGACCTTTAGTCATTCTTCCCATCTCAACTATGAAAACACGTTCCATTGCATCTTCAACTTCAGTTTTATTTCTGTAACCTATTTTTAAGGCTTCTGAAATGATTTTTGAGACGGGGTTTTGATATTTACCTATTGAACGTAGCGCTTCAAGAGATCCGCCCCTTTCCATAGCATCGTTCACTGTTCCCATAATTAACGGTGGAGAAACCTTTGATATCTTACGTAAATAACGAATTTTCTCAAGGGAAGCTAAAAGTCCATATACTCCAATAATAGTTATTATATAGGTTATAATTCCCCCGCTTTGGAACATCTCCATTATAATACCTAATGTGCCGCTTAAAAACTCATATATCATTGTTATCATGATCCTACTGATTTTAGCATGTTTCAGTTTAGTTGTTGTGTCCTTCTAATACTGTAAAAATTTGAAGAATTTTTACGCATGCAAAATCCTACTGATTTTGCTGTTCAGGAAATCTTTGATTTCCTTCAATACCGAAAAATCTACGATTTTTTGAGTACTGTCAAAACTGTATATTTACACATGTAAAATATGATTTTTTACACCAAAACTCCCAGTTTTGCAAATTATGATCTTCGTTTGTGCTAATGATTTAAAATAGTTACTGAAATTTTTATTATTAAATTAGTGATCTGTATGATTATTTTTTAATTTCTTAATGTCACTGCCTTTAAAAAAGAATTTATTCTGGATCTAGTTAAGAAATTTAAAAAAATAAGTTTTTATGGAGGTACTTTACATGTTCTTTTTAACTGTAGCCCAGGAATGCCTTACAAAATCAGGTAAATTTTCATAGCTAAATCTCTTTAAAAATGCAATTGTTTTAGGGTCGCTGGGGTATCCTGATCCGACATCTTTATATTCCTTCCTTATTATGTCAATTGCTGAATCACGTTCAACTTTGGCAACTATAGATGCTGCTGCCACGATTGGGAACTTATCTTCAGCTTTATGTTCAGCTATAACCTTGAGATTCTCCCTGACACTTTCCATTTCATCGCAAAATCTTTGAGGTTTAATATCTAAACAATCTATATAAGCTACATCTGGTTCAAAATGCCCTATAACTTTCTTCATGGCTATTTTTTCAATTTCATTTAAATTAACATCTTTAGCCCTTAGATTATCTATGTCTTTAGCTTCTATGCTAACAGTGTAAGATTCTGCGATTTTATTTATTCTCCTTGCCAGTACTTTTCTTCTTCCAGGAGTTAATCTTTTAGAATCTTTAAGCTCAAGCCGTTCGAGCTTTTCAAGTCTATCTTCGTCTATTGCTACTCCACACACAACAAGAGGTCCTATTACAGGCCCTCTACCCGCTTCATCTATGCCGATTATTTTCATTGTATCTAAAAAAAAGTTTATTAAAAAAAATACCCTCAAACACAAAGTGTTTGGGGCACCAAAATGCAAAGCATTTTTGAGTGTTTGAAAATATCTCAAAGGAGATATTTTAACCTTATAAAAAGAATTCAAATTGACTTCTATTTAAGTATCCTTTTTATAAAAGGTCTTTTATATTTCAATTTTCCGCAGCGAAAACTGTCAAAATTTATAATTTTGACGCATCAAAAACAAAGTTTTTGAATGACTTGTTTTTCGCGAGGCCGTCGAAAAATCTCTGATTTTTCGGGCCACAAAATCGAAGATTTTGTAGGATTTTTTGATAAAACTTTTTCAAGGAAAAACCCTCGAAAATCGAAGATTTTCGGGGCACCAAAAATGCAAAGCATTTTTGAGTGGTTTATTTCATCGCTTTCAGACGTACTTCTGGTTCAAGTGCCCTTGGTTCTGCAGCTACAATAGCAGCTCCTTTTGCGACTACAGTCATAGGGTCGTCTGAAATTTCTACAGGAACGCCAACTTCTTCATATATCCTTTCTTTTAATCCTCTAAGTTGTGATGTTCCACCAACAACTACGGTTTCTTTGTAAACCCCGGAGATAAGTTCAGGAGACATTCGCTCAAGTATAACTTTCAATGCTTCAACAAGTTCAACTACAACTGGTTCTGCAGCTTCTGCTACTAATGCTGAATCTAATTCAACTTCTTTTGGTTTGTTAGTTTCCATATCTTTTCCGATTGCAGTAGTTTTTATAATTTCGATATCTGAACCAGAATGAACCATTCCAACTTCTATTTTAGCTTTTTCTGCTTCGTGAATTCCTATCTGAACATTGTATAACTCTTTAACTTTTTCTACAATGTTATCATCAATATTATCTCCACCAAGTCTTACGGTTTCTATATCTGTAATTCCACCAAGAGAGATAACTACAATATCACTTGATCCAGCACCGATATCAATTACCATTGTACCTGATGCTTCTGCAATTGGTAATCCAGCACCTATAGCTGCTGCAAGACCTTCACTTATAACTAAAACATAGCTTGCTCCAGCTTTTCTACCGATTTCTTCTACAGCGTTCTTTTCGACTTCAGATGCATCTCCAGGAATACCTATAACTATTCTATCAATATGATCCATTGAGTCGCCTGCACCTTTATCCATAGCATAAATAAGAAGAGCTTCTGCTTGAGCTACACTTTCTATAACTCCTTTTCTTAGAGGCCTTACAGCTATAATATCCTCCGGTGTTCTTCCAAGCATTAATTTTGCATCTTCACCTACTGCAAGCACATAAGATGGATCTTCTTTTTTTACAGCTACTACAGAGGGTATTTTATAAAGATCAAATTTATCTCCTGAAGGTTTAGCGACAACTGTGTTAAGTGTACCTAAATCAATTCCTAAGGTATTTGTTATCCCTTCCTTTCTAACTTCTTCTGTTTCTTCCTTCTTTCCAAAAAGATTCATGTTATTCCTCCTTTAAAATCTCTTTAAACCTTATTACAAATATTTTGTTTGACTTCGCAATTTCTTTGATTTTCTCTATATGTTCTTCTTCAGTTGATATTAAAACTGTTGATAAAGCCACATCGGCCATTTTAAATAAAGGGTCAGCAATATCTCGAGCAAATTTCGGTAACCATCGAGTTATATAAACATCAGATTCTATAAAACCAGTAGTTTTATCTTCTAAAAGGAATGATGCCTTAGCCGTACTTTTTTCAAGATCCCCTAAGAACTTCTTAATATTATCTTCAGGCCCTACTGCCAGCATTAAATTAGGTTCTTCCCCAATATAGTACGGGGCTATTTTAAGAGAAGCTCCTCCATCTTCCTTAGATAGTAAACTTAGATTTCTTATTTTATCCGTGTCACCATATAACATAATAAAATCAAATTTTTTGGTTACAAATGACTCTCTTGAGGTAATGTGTTCCCTGCAAAGTATCTTCACTCTTTCTTTATCCAATATGGCTTCATATGCAATATTATTAATCATTTCTTCATTACCAGCTATTACACACCATATTTTATCTGAAGTTTGCATTGTTGAAACTTTTGCAGCTTTCCTTAAAGTCTTAATTTTGTTTTCTATCATTAATACCACGTCTTACTTCTCATGGTAAAACTCCACACATAATAATAAATAATTTTTTAAATCTTTTGAAAATCTATGATTTTCAATACCCATAAATTCTATGAATTTCGAGGGTTTTCGGAAATCAAAGATTTCCGATGCTTGCAAAACCAGAGGTTTTGCAGGTTCCAAAAAAACTTATTGTTTTTTTGAGAATTTTAGAAATTGTTTTGCAATTTCTAACTCCCAAAAAATTCTACGAATTTTTTGAGGTTGAGGAAAATTTTTGATTTTCCGAACCGCAAAAAAAACTTATGTTTTTTTTGAGGATTTTGCATACTTATTTTAATATACTATTACAATTCCTACATATAAAAAACTATAAATAAATATGCCCAAATTTATCCCAATAGTACTCCCAATAAATATGTTTAATATAATATATGACAATTAAGCAGAATAGTTATATAAACTTTTATGGATTGATAAGATAGTAAATTAAATGCATATTAAATGGTTATAAAAGAACACCAAATAAGCTCTTTTTTAACGTATTAATAATTCTATTTTTAAATATTAACCCATTAAACTAAAAAATTCAAAATTTTGAATATAAATCAATTCATGAAAGACATGATTTCCATACATATTATACAAATAATTTTTATAGATTAAGCATAATAAAGTCTGCAGTAAATCCATTTCAATATTCATTAAAAAATTTGTGATTCTCATGTTCGTTAAAGGAACTTTAAAAAAGGCAGGAATATTTTTAACTTTAGCAGTCTTACCATTCCTATTTGGATATTTCTTAGTAAGTTTAATCTTATTTTCAATTGTAGCATTTATAATGCAGTTTTTCAGAGACCCAACTAGACTGGTGCCTCAGGAGAAAGGTGTTGTGGTAGCCCCTGCAGATGGAAGAGTATTCAAAGGACAAATTGACAAGATAGAAATAGTGGAATACGATGATCCATTAATGAAACACATATTGGAGAAAGGGAAAAAAGGAGTTCGGATAAGTACATTTATGTCTCCTTTTGATGTCCACGTAAATAGATCTCCAGTTTCTGGAAAAATCGTGAAGACAAAGCACTTTTCTGGAAAATTTAAATTGGCATTTAAGAATGCGGAAACCGAAACTGAAAAAGAAAAGAATTTAATAGTAATTGACTCCGAATACGGAAAAATTGGAGTTATTCAAATTGCAGGTTTTGTAGCACGGCGTATAGTTCAATATGTGGATGTAGGAGACAAAGTCGAAATAGGGGAAAGATTAGGCATGATTAAATTTGGATCTCGGGTAGATCTAATTGTACCCTATGAAAAATGTAAATTAATGGTTAAAGAAGGTCAAAAACCAAAAGCAGCAGAAACAATAATGGCTAAAATGGTAGTAGTCAATTAGACACATGTAACTTTTTTAAATATATTGTTTCAACCTGAAACATTTTATTCTTTTAAATATAACTATTCCTAAAATATTATTTGATTCAAAATCCTTACTAAATTTAAATCATCTTAATATAAGTTATATTGCATACTAAATAACTATATTTCAATTAATATATGCACTATTACAGATGATTTTAGTATAAATATATCTATAACAATTATCAATGATTACACACCGGGGGCAAATATGAATATTAAATCTTTTACATCTATTGCAGATATCGTTTCAATTGCAAACGCTTCATCTGGATTTTTAGCAATTATAATGGTAACAACGGGTAATTTTGTATTAGCGGCCAAATTTATGTTACTAGCAGTTATATTCGATGCGTTAGACGGTTGGGTTGCCAGAAAGTTAAAAAGAGAAGATGAATTTGGTTTTGGGAAGAATGTCGATTCTTTATCAGACATTATATCCTTTGGAGTTGCCCCGGGAATGTTTTTATATATATTAAGTCAATCTTCTGGAATATTATACTTCAATATAGTTGTAGCCCTTTTAATAGTCATATGCGGGATACTAAGGCTTTCAAGGTTCAATGTAATTACAGATTCACATGATGATAAGTTCGTTGGACTACCTATTCCAACAACAGCATTGATACTTTCATCATTTTATCTCTCAGGATTTTTCAATGCAGGTCTAGCGTTAGTTATTATGACTGTTGTATCCTTATTCATGATAAGTACAGTCAAATATCCTAAATTTAGAGGTATTACACCCTTAGCTGTGGGAAGCATACTAATTATAGGAACGCTATTACCTCAAAACATTTTATCAAATATCACATATTTCCCCGCAAAGCTTTTATTTGTTATTATGCTACTATACTTATTGATTGTACCAGTTATAGATTTATACATTAAATTCTTTAGAAGTGGTCCGAATGTTAGATAAGATACGTGGAAAAAAGAAAGACGATAAAGATTCTCCCGATCTTAGGGGGAATAACAATAAAAAGGATGACTCTGATATAGGAGGACGTCTTAAAGGCATGGTGGGTAAAGTAACTGGAAAAGGAGGCGAAGATAAAAAAGAAGAAATGAAAACGCCTCCAGAAAGGAAAATGCCACGACCTATGCCCAAACCTATGGCAAAACCTGGTGAAAAACCACGGTTAAAATCTCCTCAAAAGAGACCCGAGGGTAAAAAACCAGGAATGAGCGGCTTCGGAAGAAGAATCCCTGATGATGATCAGAGGACTCTTGTGGGAGCTGCAGTTTTTGGAATTATATTGATTGTACTTGTTGGGGCAGGTTACTACTTCTTAGTCTATGCACCTTATCAAGATACGTTATCAAACGCCAAACAAACAAAACTTGCCGCAGTTAATACATACTTTACAGGGCCGCTGGCGACAGATGCACGGGGAATAAATCTTAGAGCCCAAATTGAAAGTGCTACAACGCCTGATCAGGTGGACGCTATAGATGTACTTGGTCCCGCAACAGAGGCTTGGAGAGAATATCAGAATCAACAGATTAATACGCAAAAAGACCCCTATAACAGGGTTATGATATCTTATAAAGGTAGTGCAGGCACACAAAAGAACTCAATAGTAAAAGTTGCAGATGCTAAAACAATAGTTAGTCAAGCAGATGCTAGTGTCTTATCACGAATGGAGATTACAACCCCAAATACGGTGGCTATTCCAATAATAATTTCAAGACTGCAGGCTGCTGGAGGCCTTATAAATGTCGGAAATTCTGTTGACGTGTATTTAATGAATGGAACTTCGAGTGCTTCAACTTCAAACAACACTACTTCTACAGTGTCGTCATCAAATGGTACTCCTCAAATAAGTGGAGCAACTGTTCTCGCAATTCTAAGAGCTAAAAATAGTGGAACAATAAATGCAAACAAATCCCATGCACAGACTGTTGCCATGAGTAATCTAGTTCAAGGTAGTTCACGCAGTGAATCAGCATCACAAGATGTTGAAGAGCTTTTAAAAGCGACTGCTGCTAATAACTGGGATCAAAGTGAAGTAAGTTCCTTACTAAACTCATATGGTTGGAGACTATCAGATTTCGAGAGAACATCAAACCTTGGAGAACTTGATGCACAATACCTACTATTACTAGAGGTTCCAAGAGAAAATGCAATATTCCTTATACAAAACATGAACAATGTTATACTTACAGTTCCAACCCAGCAAGCTCCTAACTGGATGATTAAGGAGTTAAAACAAATATATGGATAATCATCTAAAACAGGATATATGTGGTAAATCGGGCCATTGTATAAAAAACCACATATATCTTAATATGATATTCAAAAGGGGATATAAATGAATATAAATAAAATATGCGTTGTATTAATGGTATTAATAGCAGTTATAGGAATAATAGGTTCGAATTCAAATAATAATGTGGTATATGGAGCGGCGCAAGAGATAAAATATAAACAACCCAATGTAGGTTTAAGCAACCTTGTTGCCACTATTAC
>JAEYQZ010000029.1 GCA_023409695.1 Methanobacteriota archaeon
TTCTTGGAGATTTATCTATTTTCTCGATTAAGCCTACAACTGTTACATCTTCATCAAGCATTCCTTTGTTTAAGTCTTTTATCTTAATTTCTTGGGGTGTTATTTTGTCTGAAAGTACCATCATTCCTGATAAACCTAAAACTGCAATTATTAAAGCTATTCTAAAAATTTGACTATCTTCCATATTTATTTACTCCATTTAATCCAATCAAGTATTTCAATATTGCTATATTTAAGTTTTTACCTTTTATTTGGGTAAATAGATTGAATTAAGGCTTATATGGCTAGACTAGGACTAGAAAAGTAGTATGTAATATTATTTAAAAACCCATAATGCTACTTTAGAAAAATAAAAAATAGGGGCTTTTAAGTTATGGTATTAGCTTTTACTCTTAAAAATCGACTCCACACGCTCAACAGTGTCAATATCTTCAATACTTAAATCTTCCCTTATTCTTTTAACAACAGGGAACCTTAAGGAGTAACCACCTTCATATTCAGGACTTTTAACAATCTCACTGAATGCGACCTCCAGGATAATTTCAGGTTCTGATTTCACTTTTCTGCCTTTTTTTTCTATAATTGCGCTTTCAACTTTGTTAGAAAGTTCAAGCAGGGTGTTATCATCGAGGCCAGTTGCTGTGTGTGCTATTGTTTTTAAAGTTCCATTTCCATCCTGCGCAGCAACAAGATATGAACCTATAAGATTGGCCCGTCTTCCTCTACCATATATTCCACCTACAATTACTAAATCCAGAGTTTCAGGTTCGGCTTTAAATTTAAGCATCTTCTTACCTCTTATACCGGGCATGTATGGTGCATGGGGGTCTTTTATCATTATCCCTTCATGTCCCTTTTCAATTGCGAGCTTGAAAAGGTCTTCTGCGTAGGCTGTATGTTCTGGTGTTACTTTAACCTGGGTACTGAGACCAAATTTTCCATCATCTATTTTAGATATTGATTCAAGTATTTTACGCCTTTCCTCAAACGGAGTATCAATTAATGGTTTTTCAAAGTAAAGGGCGTCGAAAAGATACAAAGTAAGTGGAACTTCAAGCCTTAATCTCTCAACCTCATACTTTCTCCGCACTCTCTGAAGGACATACTGGAATGAAATTGGTTTTCCTTCTTTCATGGCAATTATTTCTCCTTCCACAATAAAATCTTGGTGAGGAAGGCATTTTTCGATGTATTCAACAATTTCTGGAACTGCGTCCTTTATATTATCCAGCCTTCTTGTGAAAACTTTGATTTCGTCTCCAACTCTGTGAATCTGGACTCTGAAACCGTCATATTTAACTTCACAGAGGGCGTAGCCCATTTCTTTAATATCATCTTTAACGCTTTTTGAAAGTTGAGCAAGCATTGGTTTTACAGGCTTCCCAGGTAGGAGCGTCAGATTTTTAAGCCCTTCTTCTCCATTTTCTTTGGCTACTTCTGCTACAAGGCCGGGGTCATTTGTGAGCATCATAGCTCGTTCTACCACTTCTTTGTTTATGTTAAATGCTTCTGAAATGGCATCTTTGAGTGTACCCTCTCCAAGTCCAACTCTAAGCTCTTCAAGAACCGTTCTTGTGATATATTTGGCTTCTTTTGGCGATGCAGATGAAAGGAGCTCACGTAAAATTTCTATCTTTTTGCCCTGTGCTTTTTTCCCTGATTTATCGGCCATTTTGTCCATATTATTGTAAACTTTGGTTATAGTCAGGGGCATGGTAAATAGAGTTGATTGAAATCTATTGCTGAAAAGATATTCTGAAGCTAGACCAATGTCTCCTCTGTCCCTAACACTATCTTCAACAGCTTCAGGGCTCACTCCCACAACTAATGATATGGCTTTCATAAGGAGCTTTAGGCCTATTCCCATCTCTTTTTCGCTCCATGTTGGAAATACTTTGCCCAATGATAATAAAGTGACGATTGGAAGAATTTCTGCGTCAGTATTTTTTAGAAATTCCGCAAGAATTGTTGTCTTTTCAAGTCTTTTGGTGGTGGAATTCAATGATTCATAGACATCCACGAGCTCTTTGTATTTCATTTTACTCTCTAGCTTGGCCATAATTATCACGTATAGAATTAGATTTAATAAATGAGATCTTATAAAAACGTCAACTGTTCTGTTATACAATAGAACACTCATTAAAATAAAGTTAACTCCACTTTCAAGTGCAAGTTAAAAATCTTTGATGATGCACTTAAACTAAAATTTTTCAAATTTTATATTCATTTAAAGCTTTTAAATTTCAAAGTCTAATATATTAAACAATCAATTAAAAAGGGGAATTTTATGCCTGAACTACCTGAAGTGGAAGCATTTGGAAAATATTTAGATAGGACTTCACTTGATAAAATTATTGAAAATGTAGATGTTAAGAATCCTGAACTTCTTCAAAATGTGGAGGCAAATGTCTTAAAAGAAAAATTAGAAGGTCAAAAGTTTAAATATACTAAAAGATATGGTAAATATACTTTTACATCTCTGAACAATGATTTCTGGTTAATTTTACATTATGGAATGACTGGAAGGCTTAAATACTTTAAAAATCAGGATCAAGCACCTTCTTATGATAGACTTCTCATAACTTTTGAGGATGAAAGCCACCTCGCATTCGATGATCCGCGAAAGTTTGGAAAGATCAATCTGGCCTCTTCAATTGAAGACTTTGTTAAAGAAAAGAAGTTGGGACCTGATGCGACTGAAATCAATCTAGAAAAATTTAAAGAGATTTTCGAAAGGAAAAAGGGCGCCATTAAATCAGTATTGATGGATCAGCATATAATAGCGGGCATTGGCAATATATACTCTGACGAAATACTTTTTCAGGCATGTATTCATCCTAAAGCGCCTGCTAATAAATTGAGTAGTGCTCAAATAGAACGAATTTTTAAAGTAATGAGGGATGTACTTAAAATATCGGTGGATAAACGGATAGCAGATGAAGAGCTTCCAGATTCTTTTATAATTCCCCACAGAAAAAAGAATGGAAAATGCCCAAATTCTGATATGAAATTAAAAACAATTAAAGTTTCAAGTAGAACTGCTTATTATTGTCCTGAATGCCAAAAAGAGATATTTCAATAGATATTTTTATCTCATTTTCATAGAATTATTTTTCACTTTTTAGGAAAAGTAATACTTATACTGTAATTAATAGAAGTTATTTTTATTTTTTCGCCTGTTTGTATTACCATACGTCAAACTAATTGTGTTAATATCTGTTTTTAGCTAATGTTGGACAAAACTGTTTTGATGTGCATTTTTAATTGTTTCTAATATTGGTCATTTTCCTTATCTAAAAAAAATTATGAACAGATCGGTAATAAAGTAATAAAAATTTAAATATTATGAATAACAAAATGGTAGGCATGGCAGTTTTGGACCTTGTATGGATGGTTGCATCATATGCTGCTTTACTGGCATTTATAGCAATAGTGGGAGTTCTAATCTTTAAGTTTGGAATTACTTCATTTAAACTGGCAATAAGTACTGTGGGAGCAACTAGAGGAATAGAAAACATCAAGGGTGTTGTTACTCGGCCAGGTCATAGAACTACAGATGAATCAGATGAAATGGAAATCATGGTTTCTTATATCACTCGTTTAGTACAAAAAAGTGTAGAAAGAAATCATTATGCTAAATACACTTATGAAACGCTTAGAATTCAGCTTATTCTTTCATACATTAATTCTTTAGATCATTTTATAGAATCTAAGCTTGAGAATGTAGATTATGCAGGATACATGAGGGAGCTATTTATTATTGAGAAAATTACCTCACGGGCTGATTCTTTAAAAAGCTTTGTAAAATCTAAACGTGAAAAGAATTTTGCAAAATATGCATATATACAGTTGTTTAAAAAATAGTATATGAATTTAGAAGAGCTTTGTGAAGTTGCGAGTACCTGTGTTAAATGCCCATTACATGAGAACAGAACCAAAGTTGTTTTTGGAGAAGGCTCGAAAAATGCTAAAATAATGCTTGTAGGAGAAGCACCCGGAAAAAAAGAAGATGAGACTGGAAGACCATTTATTGGAATGGCTGGTAAAATTTTAAGTGAGATAATAGAAGAAGCAGGCATGGATCGGCCTGATATTTACATCACTTCAATTGTAAAGTGCAGGCCTGAAAACAACCGAAAACCAAAAAAGTTAGAGTATGCTACATGTATTGATCTCTATCTAAACAAGCAAATAGAATTAATTGACCCGGATATTGTGGGACTGCTTGGAAACAGCGCAGCTTACGCATTAATTGGTAAAAAGAATATTAAACAGATCCATGGAAAAACCTATGAATTAAATGGTAGAAAGTATATGGCTCTTTTTCACCCAGCTGCAGCATTGTACTCACGTGTACTTTTACCTCAATTAAAAGAGGACATGGTAATTCTTAAAAAAGCTGTTGAACAGTAATTATTGGG
>JAEYQZ010000095.1 GCA_023409695.1 Methanobacteriota archaeon
CAAAAAAAGCAGCAGATATTGGTGCAAAAATTATATCCATAACTTCTTTTCGTGATTCCCCGCTTGCCCAGATATCTGATGTTGTAATTGAAATACCTGGTAGAATAAAAGCAAAAACTAAAAATTATATAGAAAGGAGAGTATCAGGCGAATATGAGCCATTAACACCTTTCGGTGCCCTATTTGAGATATCAACAATGATATATCTCGAAGGCATAATTGCAGAACTTGCAAACAAGGAGGTCAATTTATGAAATCTGTTGGTATAAATGGATATGGAACAATAGGTAAAAGAGTAGCAGATGCTGTTTCTGCCCAAGACGATATGAAAATTGTGGGAGTTACCAAGCGAAGCCCTGATTTTGAAGCCAGAATGGCTGTGGAAAAAGGTTATGATCTATATATAAGTGCTCCTGAAAGAGAAAGCTCCTTTGAAGAGGCAGGGATCAAAGTAACTGGAACTGCAGACGAACTATTCGAAAAACTAGATATAGTTGTTGATTGTACTCCTGAAGGAATTGGAGCTAAAAATAAGGAAGGAATATACGAAAAAATGGGCTTAAAAGCAACATTCCAGGGCGGAGAAAAGCACGATCAGATAGGACTTTCATTTAACTCATTTTCAAATTATAAAGACGTAATAGGCAAAGATTATGCAAGAGTTGTATCCTGTAACACTACAGGACTTTGTAGAACCCTAAATCCAATAAATGATTTATGCGGAATCAAAAAAGTAAGGGCAGTTATGGTGAGAAGAGGGGCTGACCCATCACAGGTTAAAAAGGGACCAATTAACGCCATAGTTCCAAACCCACCAACAGTACCATCACACCACGGACCAGATGTTCAGACTGTAATGTACGATCTTAACATAACCACAATGGCATTACTTGTACCTACAACCTTAATGCACCAGCACAACCTGATGGTTGAGCTTGAATCTTCAGTCAGCGTAGATGATATAAAAGAAAAACTAAACGAAACTCCAAGAGTTTTACTTCTTAAAGCTAAAGAAGGACTCGGTTCAACTGCTGAATTTATGGAATACGCAAAAGAATTAGGACGCTCAAGAAACGATCTATTCGAAATAGGCGTCTGGGAAGAATCTTTAAACATTGTAGACGGAGAGCTCTATTATATGCAAGCAATTCACCAGGAATCAGATGTTGTTCCTGAAAATGTAGATGCGATAAGAGCTATGCTTGAAATGGAAGATGATCCTTCCAAATCAATCGAAAAAACCAATAAGGCTATGGGTATTTTATAAGGGGAATGATATAAATCCCTTAAATTTTCATTTTATGCTCGAAAACACATTGTGTTTAATTGAATCTATAAACATTTAACAATGAAAACATGCAATAGTAATTTAGGAAAATGCAATGCATTTTTCTACCCAAAAAAATCATAGAATTTTTTTGAGCATGTAACTATTGCTTTCTTTTTGAATAGGAATACTATTAGAATAAATTAACTATATTTATAATAAATCAGTTGCTAAATTATTTGATAAATCTTAAAAAAGGATATTCTAGACTTACAGTGATATAATGATAAAAGAACTCATAATTGCAATGCGTCCGAAACAGTGGTATAAAAATTTAGTTATATTCATTGGAATTGTTTTCTCTCTAAAACTTTTAAATTTAAGCCTTTGGATTGATGTAATTGCGGGATTTGCAGTCTTCTGTGTAATTTCAGGATGTTTATACATAATAAATGACATTATTGATGTTGATAAAGATAAAAATCATCCTAAAAAGCGCAATAGACCAATTGCATCAGGTAAATTAAAAACAAGGGACGCGTGGATATTTGCAGTCATATTACTCATTGTAGCCTTTGGAGTTTCATATTTAATTAATATCTGGTTTTTAGCTTCAGCAGTAACCTTTTTCCTATTAATATTGATTTATTCCATGTTCTTAAAACAGCTTGCCATAGTAGACATGATGGTAATTTCTGTAGGTTTTGTTATAAGGGCCATTGCAGGATGCGCAGCAGTAGGAGTAATTGTATCACCATGGCTTATAATCTGTGCGTTTCTCCTTGCGCTATTTTTAGCAATTGGAAAACGAAGACATGAACTAGTTGTGCTCGGAAAGAATGCGGGGAATCATCGTAAAATTCTGGATGGATACTCCACTGAAATGCTTGACCAGATGATGAATATAACTACCAGTGCTTTAATTATGTCGTATTCAATTTATACGTTCTTTACAGGCAAAATATACATAATGATTACCATTCCATTTGCATTTTATGGACTCTTTAGATACATATACATGGTCCATGCTGAAAATTTTGGTGGAGAACCAGAAATGCTGTTTAAAGACAAAGGAATGTTACTCAGCATGGTATTATGGGCAGTTTTAGTCATAGCCATACTTTATGGAAGTTCAATATCCCGATTTTTAGGAGTATTTTAATCATGTTTGATAAATTTCATTTAAATCACTACAGCTCAAAAAAAATTGATATTATCATTTCAGCGATTTTAACTCTTTTAATAGTGATAACAAGGATTCCTTTTGTAAGCAAATATTTATACGAGTGGGATTCTGTAAATTATGCACTAGGATTTGAAAATTTTGATATCGTACATCATCAACCCCATCCTCCAGGCTATATATTTTATATAGGCCTTGGAAGAGTGATAAACACCATATTCAATGATCCAAACACTACAATGATATTTATCAGCATTGTGTTTAGCATTATTACAGTTATATTAATTTATTTCCTGGCTAAGCAGATGTTTTCAAGACAAATTGCCATAATAGCTTCGCTATTACTGGTTTTTAATCCATTATTCTGGTACTATGGAGAAATATCCACAATTTATCCAAC
>JAEYQZ010000134.1 GCA_023409695.1 Methanobacteriota archaeon
CTTTCTGGTGGTGAACAGCAGCGTGTTTCCATAGCACGAGCTTTAGCCAATGACCCGTCACTTTTACTAGCTGATGAACCAACAGGAGAACTTGATACTCAAAATACAATGATAATAATGGAATTACTCCAGGAATTAAATCAAAATGACGGGTTAACAATTGTAGAGGTAACACACGATTCACTATGTGCAGAATATGCAGACAGGGTAATTAAAATGCAGGACGGAAATATACTCCGTTAAAATTATTTTTTTTTATAAAAAACATTAAATTCTTTTAAATTCTATTTTGGGCTTAAAACAAATTTAAATCAGTAGTGAATAATGTAACTTTTTAAACCTATAAATTTTAGTTGAAAACTTACATGATTTAGATGATAAACAAATTTTTTATAAATTCATTTGCAAAAATAAAGTTTTTGCACCTCGAAATCATCGAAATTCTATAATTTCAATAGTTATTCACTATAAAAATTATAAACATATTAAATTTTTAGTGCTAGACATAACTTCCATTAAAAAAGTAATTAAAGGAGTATAGACCTATCTCTGTGATTGCCAGATATTCCTTTAAAGAAAATATATTATGGCGAGTAATGATTTATAATCCCCAGAGATAGGTCTATTGAATTAACATACATTAAACGTATTATAGAACCAACTCTAATACTGAAGCTACTAAACTGCTTACTAAAGATATAATTTGACTTAATAAAGCCAGCGAAACTTTTCAGCATATTTTTCGCTACATTAAATGGTTATAACACGATCATCGTATTAAAATAACAAACATACTAAGGACTGTAATAATCCCCCTAATAGATCTAAGAGCTGGTATAAAAATCCAGAGCAGTCTATCATACTTTCACCTCCTTTAAATTGATTATACTGCACTTAGGGCATTAGAATAAAATACCTAAAAGAGACCCTAATAAACCTCCTAATAAATCTAATAGCTGGTATAAAAATCCACAGGTTCCTATCATGCTTTTCACCTCCTTTAAACTAGTTTTAATACTTCACAGTATTAAAATAACTAGCAGTGCCTGTAATAAATCTTTATTAAACATAAAAAGGGTGTAACAAGTCTGATAAATTATTTTATCACACTTTTCACCCCATAAAGACTCCATTACGCCTAAAATATTATAATATAACTCCTAATAGAGGACTTACTAGTCCACCTACTAAGCATATAACAGGGCTTAATAAAGCCAATAAAGCTTCCAACATATTTTTCACCTCTTATAAATCCGTATTTGATTTTATTTAAAACATTCCTAATAAATATTGTTTAAGTATTAATATTTGACTATCCGAAGTACGATGAGTCAAATTATAGGATTATTAGGATTTATAAAAGGTTAAATAGAGTTATTAGTGCTGATTTATTTATGTAATTTCAAATTCATACCTGTGGGAGGACATATAAATGAATATATGCTTTATTTTTGATTTAGTTACAATGGCGCTATTTTAAATTCCATAAATATTTAATAAAAATTCATTAAATTATCCAAAAAAATCTAAGGACATTATAGAAAAGTTAAAAAAAGGTAAATTTCTTATTAAAATTAGAATTAAGTTTAAAAGGTTATTAATAATTGCGCTGTTATGCAACATCAAATTAAAATACAAGTTAGATAGTAAAACATAATTTATCTTATTTAAATAATGATTTACTATCATGGCTAAGCCTTGTAGCAAAATTAAAGATTTTTACAGCTTAATTCGCTGCATGTAGCCATTAAATTTTTCTTCCATTATCTATTTTTAGGAACACCTGCTTTATATTTTCAATTGAACTGTAAATTTCATTCATATCTTTATCATTGTAAAAAGAAAAGTCTTCTTTTGTTTCTTCAATTTTACTTTGACGCCATTCATCCAGATATTCATCACCTTTACTTGTAAGGGCTATTTTAATTACTCTTCGATCACTCATGTCATGCAATCTCTGGATTAACCCATCTTCAACAAGTTTGTTGGTTAAATAGGTCATATTTTGTTTTTTCATTCCAATTAAATTTCCAATTTCAGATATGGATAGTTCTCCCCTTTCTTTCAATATTATCAATGTTAAATAATGGGCAAATGACATTTTTATACGCCCATTACTGGTCTTATACTTCAAAACGTTTTTTTGAAAAAGCTGGTATAACAAAAATAAATTATCCAACATTTCTCCTAATTTTTCCTCATCCATTAATAATGCCTCCTCTATTCATATTATGATGTTCTATATAAATATTAATGTGATAATGTATTACACCTCCCATAAGGTTCAATGTAAGATGCTAATAGAAACTTCAGCAGTTAAGCATATACTCATATTTTCATTCTTGGAAATCTAAAGCTTAATCAAAGTATTTTTGTATATTAGTTATTTATTAAGTCTGTTTAAATACATAAATATGATATTTTTAAATAAAAGCATTATTAAGCCATTTAAATAAAAATTAGGTTGAAATTTAGACTATTAATTTTTTAATGAAATTGCTAATTGTGTATTAAATGCTAAAAATTCAATTCATACAAAATTAAAAAAATTTAATAGTTAATACACCAATAGTATTAAAGTAAGATAAATAGTTGCATCCAAAAAATGTGACATTATTTCAGGCAAGTATCTACATTCGGAGGAATCAAATGAGCATTTATAAACTATCCTTTAAAAATTTTAAAAGAAGAAAACTTAGAAGCGCCCTAACCATGTTAGGAATAGTAATAGGAGTAACGGCCCTAATTAGTCTTATAGGTATTGGTACAGGAATGTCGTCTTATATGAAAGATCAAACATCTTCCCTTATGGGTGATGTTACCATAACAAATAGCTCAGGTGGATCTGGAATTACAGGATCTACAGGTGACTCATTTTTAAACTCGGCTGCAGTTTCCAAGATAGAAGGTATGTCCCAACTTTACAACATTAAAAAAGAAACGCAATTCAGTACACAAATAAACAACATGCAGGTAATGGTTCTAGGAATGAATGATTGGAACCAGCTGAAATTTAATGGAACTCAAGGTGTTGTTATCAGCAAATCACTTGCAGATCAATTTAATTATAAAATTGGAAGTAACATAACAGTTAAAGATCAAAAAATGACAGTTACAGGAATAACTAATGAAGGAGGAGACACTGGAGCAGGATATGTATTCTTGAATGTTGATAAAGCCCTTCCTCTAAACAATAACAAAGTATCAAGTATAACTGCAAATACCAAAGCAGACCCTGATACTGTAAAAAACCAGATAGAAAGCTCTGTAAGCGGTACAAGTGCTTTAACAAAATCAGACTATACCAAACAAATTGATAATATAATGCAAACAGTAACTCTTTTTGTAGGTGCCATTGCCGGTGTTGCATTACTGGTTGGAGTTATAAGCATCATAAACATCATGCTGGTTAACGTTTCAGAAAGAACAAGAGAAATTGGAGTACTAAAAGCAATAGGATTTAAAAATAAAGAAATATTAAGCAGCATACTCACAGAAGCAGGTCTTCTAGGACTTTTATCCGCCATAGTCGGAGTAGTTGTAGCAGCAGTCATACTACAACTTGGAATTATGTACTTTGCACCACAATATGGTATTAGTGGAATTAAACTCACCCAAATGTTACCATTATGGTTAGTCGCTGCAGTAATTGGAGGTGCTACAATTTTAAGTGTTCTAGCAGGCTTATATCCTGCGTGGAGGGCATCTAAATTAAACGTTGTGGAGGCACTGCGATATGAATAACGATGTACTTGAGTTTAATGAAGTCTGGAAAACTTACAAAATGGGATCAGAAGACATACAAGCACTTAGGGGCGTTAATTTAACAATAATCAAAGGTTCATTTATTGCCATAATGGGACCTTCTGGATCTGGAAAATCAACATTACTCCACCTGGCAGGGATACTCGATACTCCAACAAAGGGAACCGTCTTAATGAATGGAAAAAACATTAAAGAATATACTGAAAATGAACAGGCAAATCTTCGAAGGGCAAACATCGGGTTTGTATTCCAACGGTTCAATTTAATGCCACAGCTTACAGCATTAGAAAACGTCATGCTGCCCATGATCTCACCAGATTCAGGAAAAGCCAAAAAACTCCTTGATAAAGTTGGATTATCTGATAAATACGACCGTTACCATACACAGCTTTCTGGTGGTGAACAGCAGCGTGTTTCCATTGCTAGAGCTTTAGCCAATGACCCCTCACTTTTACTAGCTGATGAACCAACAGGAGAACTTGATACTCAAAATGCAATGCTAATAATGGAATTACTTCAGGAATTAAATCAAAAAGAAGGATTAACAATTGTGGGAGTTACACACAATCCATTATCTGCAAAATATGCAGAAGAAGTAATTCAAATGCAGGACGGGAATATAATCAGCTGAGGTTTAAAAAAAACCTTTACTTATTTCTTTTGATTTTATAATCACAGTATTCAAAATAGAATGTATATCTCATTTTAAGACTTATTTACAAAATGTTGTTTTGAAAAAACTGAACATAGTTTATCTATAATTTTTGCAGCATTAATAATATATTTCATAAAAAAAATAATATTAATATATAATGCAATTAGTCATTCATTGAGTAATATCCTAAACTAATTTCACCAAATTAGTATTTAATAGTTTTAACTATAGCTCAAATTTATTTTTATTAATTAAAACATGTTATAAAGCCATATATTACCAAAAAAGAGAATATGAAGAAACTAAACAAACTAAATTTGAAAAATAAGTTTCTTTTAGAGGGAATATTGCCTCTTAAGGCTCCTTTAACTTCTGAAATTATAGCAGGATTAATATTAGCTGCAGTAGGGATTCCAGAAGTCATGGGATATGCTAAAATAGCAGGAATGCCAGTTATCACAGGCCTTTATACTATTTTACTTCCGATTGCCATATTCGCTCTTTTCTGCTCTTCACGTCATTTGATAGTGGGTGCAGATTCAGCAACTGCAGCAATTTTATCAGGTACACTCGTCACAATAGCAGCAATTGGAAGCCCAAATTATGTTGCACTGGCATCTACAGTTGCACTGCTGTGTGCAGTTTTTCTAATTATGGCACGTGTATTGAGGCTAGGATTTATAGCTGATTTTATGTCTAGAACTGTTTTAATTGGTTTTTTATCAGGAGTTGGAGTTCAGGTAGCTGTAAGCCAACTGGCGAATATGTTAGGGATATCTGGGGAAGGAGGACTAAATACAATTCCCCAGTTAATCAACGTTTTTACTCATTTATTTCAGATTAACATATCTACACTTATATTATCCATAATCGTTGTAGCTATAATTATCGGGACGCGCCGTATTTCACATAAAATTCCAGGAGCATTAATAGCAGTTATAGGTACCGTTATAGCAAGCTTTTTATTTAATTTTCAAGCAATTGGAATTTCGATTTTAGGAAATATACCCAGTGGGCTTCCTAATTTTGGAATACCTCAAGTAGATATAAACATTTTACCAAATTTAATGATAGCCGTAGTTACCTGTTTTATAGTTATATTATCTCAGAGTACTGCTACAGCCAGAGCATTTACAATTCGTTACTCAGAGAGTGTTGATGAAGATAAAGACATATTTGCCATTGGTCTTGCTAATGGAGTTGCAGGTTTAACAGGTACATTTGTAGTAAATGGAAGTCCTACAAAGACAGAGATAGTGGATGATGCAGGAAGCCGTACGCAGGCCGCTTCACTTATAACTTCATTTGCAGTTTTTATAGTTCTTTTATTTTTCACAAAAGCTATGTCATTTTTACCAGATGCTACTCTTGCAGGTATTGTTTTTGTAATAGGCATCACAATGATTGACATATCACATTTGAAGGATATTCGCCATAAAGTAAAGTCAGAATATTTTTTAGCCATCATAACCGCTGCTACCGTAGTTGTTATGGGCGTATTATGGGGCATAGTGCTTTCAATTGTTCTTTCCATTATGCTACACTTGAGCCACAGCTACAGACCTACCAACAGCATTTTCAGAAAAGATAAAAAAGGAGAATGGGCATTTGAACCAGTTAAAATTGGTAAATCAACTGAAGAAGGATTACTTATATACAGATTTAACCGCGACCTGTACTTTGCCAATTCTGACAAACTAAAAGAAGAAGTACTTAAACTGGTAGATGCAGCTGATCCTCCTCTAAAATTATTTGTATTGAATACAGCAGGATTTTCCAGGGTTGATTATACATCTGCAGAAATGTTTAAGGATTTGTACAGAGAATTAAAAGAAAGAAATATTAAATTCGCATTAACCTCAATGCTACCTGATCTTAAAGATCAATTCGATCATTTGGGACTAACAAAGCTTATAGGCAAGGAAAATATTTATGAAAATGTACATGGAGCGCTGAGTGCTTATGAGAGTAAGAAATACTAAATTTACCAATGAAAAAAGAAATATTTAATTTTAATCCTCAGGAGAAATCCATTTATCTCGGAATGCCTGTTTTTCTTCTGCACTCATCCAGTGTCTCCCATCGCAAAAGGGCTTATT
>JAEYQZ010000197.1 GCA_023409695.1 Methanobacteriota archaeon
AGTTAAATTGCCACCATTCGTGATAGCACCGCCCCAATACGCAGTATTATAATTAAATCCGCTTCCATTAACAGTTAAATTACCATAAGTGATAATTGCACCGCCCATTGATGCATTACTTTTACCGGTTGCAACGTTACCTGTTAAAGCATCTAATCCAAATTTGCTATTTATTACTGCTGCCTTTCCAAAATTGAAAATTGCGCCGCCCATTGCAGTGTCATTTGCACTAATTGCTTTGTTTCCTGTGAAAATACTGTCTTTAATGGTTAATTCTTTTTCACTAGCAATTGCGCCGCCTGCAGTTGCACCATTACCTGATGCGCGGTTACCTGTAAAAGTACTGCTATATATATTCAAAATACCACCATTAAGATTCAAAGTGCTGTTGTATTCATTGTATATAGCGCCGCCTGCTGTTACATTGTTACCTGATGCAACGTTACCTGTGAAAATGCTGTTAAGAATTGTTAAAATTCCAAAATTATAAATAGCCCCACCTGCGGTTGCATTGTTACCTGTGAAAGTGCCATTATCAACAACTAAATTTCCAATATTAAAAATAGAACCTCCCATAGTTCCATTGTTGCCGATTAAATTGCCTTTTGCAGTGTTATTTGTGAAATCACTGTCTTTAATGGTTAAATTTCCAACATTGTATATAGCGCCTCCAGCAACGGCATGTTCCTTAGATACATCATTACTTGTTGCAGCGTTGCTTGTGAAAGTACAATTTGTAATATTTAAATTACCAAAATTACAAACAGCACCACCTGCAGTTACATTCTTGTCTGTAAGTGTCAAATTCTGGGTCGCAGTTCCATTTACAAAAGTTAAATTTTTGATACTGACATTTATACCCTTTTGAATTGTAAATATCTGTGCTGAACCCGTCCCATTTATAATGGTGTTCTCTCTGCTTTCCCCGATAATAGTCATATTTTTGTCAATAGTGACATTAGTGTTATTTTCTCCCAAGTAATGTCCATTTGCAATATTTACTGTTCCACCACTAGTTACGGTTCCTGTTGCATTTTTAATTGACTTTTTAGGGCCAGACATAGTTAAATCATCCCATATTGATGATTCACCATTCCAGCTATCGTCACCAGTCAAATCACTTACATAAATAATTGACTGATCAGCAGAGACCGTGTTAACAGTAGATAATACAGTAAAAACAATACTAAATAAAAAAACTAAAGTTATCATCTTATTTGCATATCTATAAGTTATTCGCGTTTTAATCCCCTTCATCTCCATTTATATTTCAGATATTCATTTGTAAATTATTACAAAACAAAATTATTGTAATTAAATTATTATTTAAAATTTTCCATTATATTAAATTTCTATTAAGGACTATTTTTCCACAATATAAGGGTATTTAGCGTATTCATGATAAAATATGCAATGATAATACATAAATATATAATAAAAATGAAAAAAAGCATTTTATTAAAGTAATAAGTATTAAATAAACCAGTAAACACTTTTAATTCCATATTAAATAAACAAAGTTATATTAAAAAAGCCGGTATTTCTATTATTTCATAAAGGACGTAACAATCTTTATAAATGATACTGCGCAATTAGAAAACCTATATACTAATTTTTCTAAAAAATCAAACATTTTTCACATGTAATTATTTTTGGTGAGTTAATGGAAGAAGCAGATGTAAGCCCACGCGAAAGTCCAAGTGAAAGCTCCAATGGAAGTTCAAAGATACTTCGAGGAAGCTTTTTAATGATGGTTAGCTACCTGTTCTTTAGAGTAGGTGGTTATCTTTATAGATTTATATTGAGCAGAATGCTTGGACCTGAAGGATACGGATTAGTAGGTCTTACAACACCATTTCAGGGCATATTCCAGGTATTATCCGCAGGAGGTTTTCCTCCGGCAATTTCTAAATTTGTAGCGCAACATAATGCCCTTGATGAAAAGGATATGGCAAGACAGGTCATTTTAACTTCCCTCAAATTTATGATGGTTGCAGGGACCCTTTTTGGTATTCTAATATTCTTTTCTGCAGACTGGATAGCAAATTTCTATTTCCAGAAACCTGCCATGGTTTATCCACTTCAAGCCGTTGCACTTATAACTCCCTTTAGCGTCATAGTCGGAGCTTTAAGAGGTGCATTTCAGGGTGTTTACAAGATGGAACTTGTTGTAGCAAGTCGTGCAGTGGAACAAGTATTTATGATCGGTATGGCCGTTGTATTTGTGTCTATTGGATTTTATGCAGCTGGAGCGGTGCTTGGAACCGCTTTGGGGTTCATAGCTTCTTCTTTAGTTTCTCTTATACTCCTTAAGAAATATGTATGGACACTTTTCCCCAAACCAGTTAATAAAATTAGCTTTAAAGATGAATTGGCACTCTTAAAAACCCTTTTAGTATTTTCAATACCTGTAGCCATAACAGCCCTTTCAGAAATGGCAATATATGATGTTGGGCCTCTTGTTATAGGCAGATATTTGCCTGCACAAGATGCAGGGTATTATACAACCGCTGATCCTATTGCAAGGCTTCCCCTCATAATTTCTCTTTCAGTAGCGGCCGTAATACTCCCTGCAGCTTCTGAAGCTGCAAGTTTAAAGGACAAAGTGCTTCTTGAAAATTATATAACTCAATCATATCGTTATGTAGTACTGCTGGTGTTCCCACTTTGTGTTGGGATCGCGATATTCGCACAGCCCCTTCTCGGCCTGTTATTTGGCTCAGATTACATTTTTGGAGCCCCAGTTCTAAGTATACTTGTTGTTGGAATGACCTTTTACACACTTTTCATGGTATCATCAAGTATAATACAGGGAATGGGATATCCAAGGCTCCCTATGATTATTCTTATATTAGGAACCGTGTTAAACATCATATTGAATTTCCTTATGGTTCCAATGTATGGAATTATAGGAGCAGCCATTGCAACCACCATAGTTGCATTTTTAATAATGATTGTAATATTATGGAAAACTTGCCATATAACAAAAATAAGTTTACCTTACCTTGATTTTGCTAAAATTGGGTTTGCAACTGCTATTATGGGTTTATCAATATATTTTATACCCAGAATAGATTTAGAACTTTTTGGAACAGTTATAGATTTAGGACTTCTTGCAGCGATTATAATCGCACCTATTGTATACACAATTGTATTCGCCCTCATAGGCGGATTTACAAAAAGAGATATACGCGTGATTAGAAGATACAGCAAAAAATTCGGTCCACTCTCTGGTGCAGTTGAAAGGGTAGTTAAATTTATAGATAGGTTTGTAAAATAATATATAGAAAAAATTAGAAAGAATATACCAAGTTCATTTCTAATTGAATTATTATAAAAATTATAGGGGCTTTTTATGGACATAGAAGAGAAACCAGAATATAAGCTGGAAATGGAAATTTCAATTGGCGGAAAACAGGTATCATTAAATTACAAAAAATTTCTTCTACTTAAACACATCGATGAATATGGATCCATAATGAAAGCATCCAAAAAAACAGGCATTCCCTACAGGACAGCCCTTAAAAACATTGAAATAATGGAAGAAAAACTTGGATCTTCAATCGTTTCCACCCAAAGAGGGGGAAAAGGAGGCGGAGGTGCAAGCAGCGTTACTGATATCGGCAAACAAATACTATGGGAGTATACTAAGCTAACAAGTATCCTTAAAAAGCATTCTGAAGTAAATGAAATAGAAGGTAAAATCACAGGCATTTACGAAAAGAATAAGGTTATGCATGTGGATATAGAAGGAAAAAACATAGTAGTTCCTTTAGATCATGAATTTAATAAGGGTGATAAAGTACTCGTTTTAATAAGCCCAGATGACATTTTTGTAACATTACAACCCTATGAATCAAGTGTTAGAAACGTATTTGAAGGTAAAATAATTGGAATGGAACTTAATAATGAGATGATAAGGCTTACTGTCCAGTTAAACAGCACTAAGCTTAATATAGATGTTACAGACTATTCCAGAGAAAAACTTGGTTTAACACTTGGCATGGACATATTCATAGGTTTTAAAGCTGCATCAGCCACTATAGTTAAAATGTAGTTTGTAAATTAAAACCAGAGAATTTAAAAAAGAGTATTATTAAATAATGCCTGTCTGTACTGGACTTCAAGAATCAAGCCTGCAAATTATATTAACTGTAAATTACAATGTAATTAAACATGAGGATCGAAGTAGATAAAGAAAAGTGCATAGGCTGCGGAAAGTGTGGAGAAGCGTGCCCCAAAGGACCTAAAATATGGAGCATAGGCAAAGATAAAAAGGCAAAAGCTTCACACCTGGAATACTGTCATGTATGCATTAACTGTGCCTCAAGGTGCCCGGTAGATGCAATACGTGTAATTAGAGATGGTAAAGAAGACGAGGAAGCATTTAAAAAAAGTGAATAAATATCCATAGAAGGTTCAAAAATGACAAAAAGAAGCATGAAAATGAACAGAAAAACAACTGAAACAGACATCGAGATTTCGCTAAATATCGATGGAAATGGAAAATCAGATGTAAATACAGGAATTGACTTTTTTGATCATATGCTGGACTCTTTTGCAAGACACGGCTTTTTTGACCTTGATGTTAAAGCTAAAGGTGATATAAAAGTAGATGATCACCATACAGTTGAAGATGTAGGAATACTCCTTGGAGAAACATTTGCAGGTGCAATAGGGGATAAAAAAGGAATAAAAAGGATGTCACATGCAATAATCCCCATGGATGATGCCCTGGCAACTGTCGCTGTAGATATAAGCGGCAGAAGTTACAGTGTTCTCAACTTTGAGTTTAAAAAGGCAAAAGTCGGAGATTTAAGCACAGAAAACGTTGAACACTTCTTTGAATCCTTTGCAAATTCTGCAAGAATTAATATCAATGCAAAGGTTGAGGGTGAAAATGACCACCATAAAATAGAAGCACTCTTTAAGGCATTTGCAAGGGCTTTAAAAGATGCATCGCGAATTGAACACGACATAATTCCAAGTACAAAGGGTGTTCTATAATCCTTTAAAAATCGAAGCACGCAAAACTTCGTTTTGCGCCCCAAAAATTCAAAGAATTTTTGAGGGATTTTTAACGTTCGGAAATCAGATATTTCCTCAACATTTCAAAAATCAGACTTATTTTTCAGTATGTAAGATTTAATTTAAAACTTTAAATCCTTCTATCTACTATTTTTTCAGTTACTGCACCTATTTCCGATTTTAATAATTTAAACCGTTTATACTCATCTTTAACACTTAAAAGATCCTGTTCCATTCCATTTAACTCATACGAAGAGATTTCTATATCCATTTTGTAGTAATCTGATATCATTACATCTACCTGATGAAGCATCTCATTGATTGCACCATACTGGTACAAAATTGCATCCACTTCCTCATGTAATGAGCCAAGTCTTGATTTTAATCCTTCTATTGAATTTAATAGTTCACTCTGAGTTTGAGGTTCATTAACTATTTCATGGTGCGCTTCCTGTATTGCTGCCATTTCTTCATGTATACTTTCTATTTTGTGTTTATTGGAGTTTGCAAAAAGCATCATACGAGTATAATTATCGTATATATGCTCAAAGTCATTTTGGACCAGTTTAAAGCCCCCTTGAGTTTTGTATTCATTCGACTATATTTACCACTTTAATCTCTATTTTTGGAATTCACAATAAAAAAATGTTTCTTTAAGCTCAAAATAAGAATATTTTCCAATTAATATAATATCTTGAATAAAATTAAGAAGATGAATTTAACCGTAAATCTTTATAAAATAAATAAAATCCTCAAACACTTAGTGTTTGGGGCGCAAAAATTTGTAGTTTCCGAAAATCGGAGATTTTCGAGGAAATTTTTAAACGAAATAAAAATCATATTAATGATTGTTACTTCGATAATTAAGTTATCTTAAATACTTAATAATACTTAATTTTAAAAATATATCGATATTATGTGCCTTAAGGCTAAAATTCAAAAATTATGAGCAATTGGAGGAATAAAAAATGGAATTTTTAGAATTAGTTGAAAAACGATACAGCGTAAGAGCATATAAGCCAGACAATATAGAGGATGAAAAATTAAATACAGTACTTGAAGCAGCACGTCTTGCACCTACAGCCGTCAATTATCAGCCTTTCCAAATAATAGTTATACATACAAAAGGCCGTAAAAATGAATTGAACAGGATTTATCCTGCAGAGTGGTTCGTTCAGTCGCCACTTATAATAGGCATATGTGCAGTCCGTGATAAAGCATGGACCCGGAGAGACGGCAAAAACTTTATGGATGTAGATGCAACCATCGTTATGGACCACATGATCCTGGCTGCCACTAGCGTAGGACTTGGAACATGCTGGATTGGGGCATTTGATGCAGCTGCTGCAAAAGAAGTTTTAAATTTGCCTGAAGGTATTGAACCAGTTTTATTTACTCCTCTGGGATATCCTGCAGATGAACCTGGCACCAAAATACGAAAAGACCTATCAGAGATTGTAAGATATGAACACTGGTAACCCTATATCTTTTTTGTCAGATTCGAATTTTAAACATTAAATTAATGGTACAAATTAATATAATCCACAAAAAGCGTGATTTAATATATTAAAAATAATAAATACATGATCTAAATTAAATAAAACACAATAAGAGTATTGAGCGTATGAAGTACATGGAGAAACTGCTTTGGTGGTTAATAACTGGTAAAAGAGGAGGTATAAACCGTGCCAGGATTATTAAAGCGCTTAATGATAGGCCATATAACGCTCATCAGCTTGCAAAGGAACTCGATTTAGATTATAAAACAGTGCGACATCACATTAAAATTTTAGAAGAAAATAAAGTAATTAAATCCACCGGAGACTCCTACAGTAAATTATATTTCCTAACTGAAGACGTGGAACAAAATTATGATATTTTTCAGGAAATCTGGGAAAAAATAATCGAAACATAAGTATCATTAAATGCATAAGAGGTAGAATGATGATAGAATTAACCTTTTTAAATCAAATAATAATTTACATAGCTATTGCAGTGGGAATTGCAAATGTTTGCTTACTTTCAGGGTTAGTTTACTTTTACAGGGAAAGTTACAAGCAGCTGGAATCTAAATTTACCATAGGGCTCTTATATTTCTCAACCATTCTACTAATTCAAAATATTCTTCTAGTTATAGCTTTGGCAATATTTTTAATTTTAGGCATAGAAATTCATCAATTAGACGGTACAGAGCACTATACTATTCTGCTTTTAATTAATTTAGCTCAACTCATAGCTTTAACCATTCTATTTAAGATAACATGGGATTAACTACCAATCTTAGATAATAAAAAAATAACAATTTAATTGGTATAATCGCGAATTTTAATTACTAACTAAATAATATGGGACTAAATCTCATTTTAAACTTTTTTAGTATTGCATTATATTCATTTTTTAAATACTTCTAATTATCCTTTTTAAAGTTGGATGGTAATTGGTAAAGATTGGGGTGTAACACTGGAATAACTACTTAAATTACAGTCCCATTATGTTAATTTACTGATTTAAAAGTTAAGAATGTTTATAGGGAGCGAATAAGAATTGATTGAACAGCTAAACATGGCATTATTCCACATGATAAATCAATATGCAGGACTAAATCCATTTGTAGATACCATTGGCGTATTAGCTGCCCAATATATGCCCCTAATATTTGTTATAGCCCTTATTTACCTTTGGATTAAAAATAGAGCAACAACCAAAAATATTGTCTTATACAGCATATATGCCGCAATTTTAGGACTTATCATAAATTATATCATAGGACAGTTTTATTTCCACCCAAGGCCTTTTATGATACCTGTTGGGACCACTTTATTCTATTATCCTGCCGAAACATCTTTTCCTTCAGATCATACAACTTTTATGCTTTCTATAGCATTCATGATGAGTTATTTTAAAGAAACTCGAAAAATAAGCTTGATATTGGTGATTTTAGGGTTAATCGGAGGCTTCTCAAGAGTTTTTGCAGGAGTACATTTCCCATTGGACATTATAGGAGCCTTAGGAGTTTCAATAATAGCATCATTAACAGTTTATTATCTAAAGGACAATTTAACCTCCTTAAATAGAAAAATTGAAGGAGTATATTCTAAAATAGCGGGAAGATAAGGATTTTCTGATTATTTATTAAAAAACTCAATACTTATCAAATTATAAAATAAATTAGGAAGATTAAGAATGCATAATATACTATTAAATGGAATATTAAATTATAATACTGCTTTATTTTACTCAATTAATGAGGGCATGGATAATTCAATTTTTAACGTTATAATGCCCCTCCTAACTAATTTCGGAAGTTTAATCGCGTGGAGTCTGGTTTGTGCACTTATATTCATATTCGGAGGACAATATGGTAAAAAAGTAGCCATAATTGGATTATTAGCACTATTTTTAAGTTCTGCTGCTGTACTTGTTTTAAAATATGTCATTGCAGAACCAAGACCATTTTTAGTTTTAAATCACGTGCATCTCCTAACCACTGAAAATGATTATTCATTCCCATCTGGTCATGCTGCAGCTTCATTTGCAGCGGCTGTTGCCATCGGTAAAAAGTATAGTTTTATTATTAAGGGAAAATCATATAAGTTAATTTATCCACTACTGACATTTGCAACAATAGTAGGATTTTCAAGAGTGTATATTGGAGTCCATTATCCGCTAGATGTGATTTTTGGAGCAGCCATTGGAACAATATTTGCACTGGCAGTTGTACGATTTGAAAAAAAAATTTTGAATTTCATTGGTTTAAAGAGAATTATAAACATTGATATTGCTAAAAAACTCAAAAATATAATTTAAATCATATTTTAATCCATATTCAGTATTTTTAAGTTAATTTAAGGAGAAAAAATTACATGACAAGTATAATCGAATTGGTAAGTAATTTTGCAATTAATATGATAAGCAGTTTAGGTTACTGGGGTGTTTTCATTGGAATGACCATTGAAAGCGCATGTATTCCTCTTCCAAGTGAAGTAATAATGCCCTTTGCAGGATTTGCAGTATCAGAAGGGAAAATGACACTTTTGGGGATAACCATTGCTGGAACTCTAGGTAACCTTGTAGGCGGTTTAATCATTTACTTTATTGGGCTAAAAGAAGGAAGACCCCTTCTAGAAAAATATGGGAAATATATACTTATAAGCCACAGCAAACTTGACAGAGCTGACCACTGGTTTGAAAAATATGGTCATGAAGCCGTTTTGATTGGCCGTATGCTGCCCGTAATAAGGACATTTATATCCCTACCTGCAGGAATCGCCGGAATGGATCTTAAAAAGTTCACAATCTATACTCTTCTTGGATCATTACCCTGGACCTTTGCTTTAGCTTATATTGGAGTTCAATTGGGCCCCCACTGGGAAGTAATTAAAGGTTATTTCCATATACTGGACGTAATCGTTGCAATAGGAATAATAGGATTCATAGCTTACCTAATCTACAAATATAAAAAAACAGATAAGAAAATTACCGATAATTAAAAATCTATCTAAATTAAATCTTTTTAGCAGCCCAGAAGATCATGCGGGCCAGCATCTCTGGTTTAGTTGGAGAAAGTTCAGGATGGGGCCCGCTGAGTACGACCCTTCCTGATCCATATGTATCCGTGGCAATTGCAGCATAGTTTTGATAACCTGTTTCATTAGCAGCATACACCACCAGAGAATCATTAGAACCATCTGTTTTGTACATTGCAGGACCATTCCAGTGATACATTGTAACATTATTCCCTAAACTCAAAAAACCAGAGGTTTTTTGGCCTGCAAAATTTGAGAAATTTTGCAAGTTCAAAATATTTTCTCCATTAGATGTAATTGAAACAGGTAAATTACCCACATAACCTACAGACTTAGAATTTATATTAGGCGCAATTCCCCACCCATCATAATCTCCATCAACATGTTTAGAGGCTGCATAAGCACCTGCACATATTCCAACGTAGCCGTTACCATTTTTAACAAAATTTTTTAAATCTTCCCCATTAATCTCAGGATTGTTGATATAAGTTATTCCAAGGCCCCCTGGCATGATTAAAACATCATAGCCAGATAAAGTTTGTGAATTAATTTCTTCTGTGGTCGAATAATTGAAATATACATCTGAATCAATGTTTTCATTATTTACATAATCTAAACAATCTTTTATCCCATCCACACTACCGGGAATTACTCCTTCACCATCATAAATTAAAACATTTACTGTTACTGGAGTTGAAGCATCTACCTCACCTTGAGCATTTAACAAATTATCATTATTTTTTCCAATATTCAATGGATTACCGTTAATTACAG
>JAEYQZ010000210.1 GCA_023409695.1 Methanobacteriota archaeon
TCAAAATTCTATTGCATTTGAAAGTTTGAGAGTTTAGAAAAATACTTGTATTTTCCTGTTTTCAAATAATTAAAAATTTTTGAGAGTTGAAGGAAAAACGCAGTTTTTCCTGAACCGTTCGAAAATCTACGATTTTCGAAGGCCGGAGGAAACGCAGTTTCCTCGGCCCCGAATGCTTCGCATTCGAAGGCCCGAACACACAGTGTTCGACGGCCCAAAATCAAAAATTTTGAGAGTTTTTAGGATTTTGAGCAAATTTTTATACACAATTTCTAATCATACTGTAAGCTGCTGATGCACCGCTGTTTAAGTCTCTTTGAACTAAAACTGAACTTTTGGTTTTAAGCCATGTTTTCATATCTGCTTTTCCCTGTATGTAACCTGAAGATAGTATATATCTTATTGTTCCGCTTACGTATCTTATGGAAGGCTTCATATTGGTTGATTGTTTTTCATATGCAACGTGCTGATCATGTGCTTCTCCTACATAGCAGTGTGGGGCTGAAAATGTATCTTCAATGTAATGGGAAGCTACTCCAAAACAGTAACTCGCATAGTTATAGTTACCACTTTTATATGCGGATCTCCCTGATTTAAGCCAACTAACGGCTTTAGGGTAGGAATTAGGGTATAAATGGTTGATTTGATCGTTAAAAACATTATCTGGGGCTACTGCTCCTCTTTTCATTTCATTCAAGTTTAGGTTGTGTTGCACTGACGAGGGGAGTGAATAGTAAATTTGGCTTGCAATAGTTTGGTGTGTCTGTCCATTCCATGCTGCTGCTGGTGGAATTAGTAGGGGAACCGCCAGCAGAAAAACCATTAAAATTTTCACAATTCTTTTCGTCTTATCATCTCCATAAAAGATCATTTAGTAATATGTTATTACTAATTATTATTACTTTGGGATGGTTTGAATTCATACCTTTACCTAATAACAATTTTGAAACTTTAAAACTCAATATTACCTTTAATTACTTTCTATGGAGATTTAATAGGCTTAATACAATATAAAATCCGTAGAAATGTTCATAAATGTTTAAAAATAAAAAAACAAAGGTTCACTATATGATTTTTTTACTATTTTACAACAATGGGCCATTAAGCCTAAATAATTATTTAACTGCATATTTATAGATTGTTAATAAACTAATTTTAATAACTTATATAATTAAATAAACTTATTTAAAAAGCTAAAAGCTAAATATACTTCTAAATTGAGGATAAAAGATACAATTTGCATTTATACTACAACATAATGATAAAATGAATTCTGAATGGCTTTAAGTATAGTTGGTATAATAATAGTTGATTTTAGTTTAAATTGAATTATAATACTAAATTAACTAACTGGATTAGACCTAAACAAAACATTACCATTAGTATGGATTGATCTATATTTATTCTTAAAAGATGAGCTATATAGAACAACAAATTGCTGGAAATGCACCTATTAATAGATATAATACTACTATAAATGATAATTAAATGTATGATGCTGATAATCATCCTTTATCTTATTCTATTCATTCTAATAGTTTTTAGTTTTAAAAATCTACGTTCTTAGCGACAAGTTAATTATATCGTTGCATAGACAATCCTTTAATGGAGGAATCTTATGCACAAAATTAAATACATTAAATTTCTCTAAATTAAAAATTAGCTTGTATTAATTGGCAAAAAGTTTTTATACTCCAAGAATGAGGGTAAAATATGAACAGATTCTGGAGCAATATAATACAACCAATTATTAAAAGTATTAATGCTAATTATATCATTGAGATAGGTTCAGATACTGGTATAAACACACAAAATATCTTGGAATATTGTATGAAATACAATGCCCATATGGTTTCAATTGATCCTCTTCCTAAGTTTGATATTGATGAATTTAAAGCTAAATATGGGGATAAATTCGAAATTTATATGGAATTAAGTTTAAGCAGATTACCTCTGCTTAAAGATTATGATGTAATTTTGTTAGATGGTGACCATAATTGGTATACAGTTTATAATGAATTAAAAATAATTGAAAGTTTTAAAAACAAGAAGTTTCCTGTTGTATTTTTACATGATGTGGGTTGGCCTTACGCTAGAAGAGATTTATATTACAATCCAGAAAATGTACCCGAAGCCTACAGGCAGCCTTATAAAAAATTAGGGATCTATCCCGGCCAAATAAATCTAAGGGAGCATGGTGGATTAAATACTCATCTAAATAATGCTATTTATGAAAATAACCCTAAAAATGGTGTATTAACTGCAGTAGAAGATTTTATCCGTGAATCTGAATTAGAATTCTCATTTAAAATTATCAGCACGTTCCATGGGTTATGTATTTTGTTTTTGAAAGATGACAATATGGAGAATATTGTTGAAGATGTTATTGAAAGTGCTAATTTACTGGACGACCTTGAAGAAGAACGAGTAAAGCTTACAATCGCACATTCTGAAGAAAAAGTTCGTACTAATTCACTTAAAAAGGGACTTACTGAAAATAAAGCTAAATTGGAATATATTGAAACTTTGTTTAATCAAACTGCAGATAAACTGCAGTATGCAGAGAATAAATTAAAATCATCAGAAGAAAAAGAGAAGCAAATAGAAATTCAATTTAATCAAACAGTGGACAAATTAGAACAAACAGAAAACAGCCTAAAATCATCAAATGAGCTAATTCAGAAAAAAGATAAACAATTAGGAAACATAAAAATCCAGTTTAATCAAATAGCAGATAAATTAGATATAACTGAAGAAAAATTAAGATCATCTAAAAAACTGGCTATAGAAAAAGAAAATCAACTAAAGAATATGGAGAGCAGGTTATACCAAACTAAAGGCCAGTTAAAATCATCAAATAATTTAATGAAAGAAACAGAGGACAAATTAGAACAAACTAAAAATCAATTGGAATTATCTTATCAATTAAGGGACAAAAAAGAAAAACAACTGGAGAGAACAAAAGTCCAGTTAAATCATGCAGAACAAAAATTAAAACATGTTGAAAATCAACTAAACTCCTCCAGCAAGTTAATACAAGAAAAACAAGATTTTATAGCTGATATGGAACAGGAAGAAAAAAAAGCAGTCAATAAATTGGAATTGCAAATTGAGGCCCTTAAAGCTAGCATAATTGAAATGGAATATTTAAGCAATAAAGACAGATCAATAACTCATAGGCTCATTTCAAAGTTTCCTGGGTTGTATATGCTGTTTAATATAAATGAAACAGGCATAAAAAACACATTACTTAATATAAAAGGATATAAATCCATTAAAAAGGATAAATTAGTTGATATTGGTTTTTATTTAAAAAATAATAAGAGTGTTAGAGAATCTGGTATGGATCCTATCTTACACTACATTTATCATGGTTTTAAGGAAGGTAAGGAACCAAATCCAACATTTAACGGCAATTACTATTTAACAAGATATAAAGATGTTAAAAAATCAAATTTAAACCCATTGGTTCATTACAGTCTTTACGGCAAAAATGAAAGAAGAAAAACATTGGAAGCCGCTAAAAATCAAAATAATATAAATGAAGAATATCAATCAGATTATGATTTGATAATCAGTTCGGGATTATTTGACGCTAATTGGTATATGGACCAGTATAAAGAAGTTGATTATTCACAAATAGATCCTGCCTATCATTATTTGAGAGATGGAGCTAAAAATGGGCATAATCCAAACCCGTTTTTTGATACTAACTGGTATTTAAAGAACAGCCCTGATGTTGCAAACGCTAATATGAATCCATTAGTACATTTTATCAGATATGGGGCAGCTGAACAACGTAGTTCACATCCACTCTTTTCAGTATCACGATATCTCAATGAAAATCATGATGTGGCAGCATCTGGAATGAATCCATTAACTCACTATCTTAAATATGGAATTAAAGAAGGTAGGAATCTTATCTCAGAAATTTCACCAGAGAACAATAAATACAAAGAAATAATGGATAAAAATAAATCGATTATAAATTTACACCATTTTAATGAGAATTCTCCATTAGTTTCTATTGTAATATTAAATAGGAACGGCATAAATCATTTAAAGCGTTTATTTAAAGGTTTCAAGGAAAATATTAATTACCCTTCATATGAGCTGATTGTGGTAGATAACGATTCCTGTGATGAATCAATTCAATTTTTGGAAGATTTAAAGGGAAATTTACCCCTTAAAATCATTAAAAATAATGAAAATAAGACTTTTTCTCAGGCTAATAATGAAGCGGTAGAAATTGCCAGTGGTGACTATATTTTACTTTTAAATAATGATGTGGAACCCACTTACGGCTGGTTGAATCAGATGATGCAAACAGCTCTACAATCAGATGATATTGGTGCAGTGGGTGCTAGGCTGGTGTATCCTGATTGTTCTCATTCTGCCCACAATAAACACAATTCGTTTAAGCTTCAGCACACAGGAATTGGTTTTAAAGTGGAAGATGGATTTATGAAGCCCTACAATTTAGGTAGTAGTGATTCTTTTTCATCAAAAGATTACATGGAAAGAGAAAGGGCGGCAGTCACTGCTGCTGCGTTACTGGTTAAAAAGGATAAGTACATTGAAGTTCAGGGGCTGGATGAGGGATATAATTATGGTTATGAAGACGTAGATTTGTGTCTTAAGCTTCTTAAAGAGGGTTATAGAAATGTTTACTGTCCAAGAGCCCTTTTATTCCATTATGAGTTTGGAACCCAGGAAACTGATGAAAAATCTGAGGTTAAAGAGAGAAGACTTAAAAATAGGGAATTGTTTATTCAAAAATGGAATAAATGGTTAAAAAAAGAATACTTCAAGGACAAACTGAAAAATAATAAGCTGTTTTCAGAAAAACCACTCAAAGTTGCACTGGTAGTTACTGAAGTAGGAGATAATGCTTCTGCAGGTGATTATTTCACTGCCTTAGAATTGGGTGAAGGATTTAAAAAATTGGGATGGGATATAAGTTTCTTATCTAGGAAGGGTCCTGGGGACTGGTATGGTGTGGATAAAGATGTGGATATTTTAATATCTCTGTTAGATGCTTATGATCCTCGAAAGATTAAAGGTGCCAGTGAGTATTTGATTACGATTGCCTGGGCTCGAAACTGGTTTAGCAGATGGGCTGAAAATCCGGCTTTATCTACTTATGATATGGTGATGGCCTCTAGTGAAACTGCCTGTAATTATATAGAAGAAAATGGTGGGATAAAAGCATTATTATTGCCTATAGCCGCAAATTCTGCCAGGTTTAATCCATATATTGGGCTTTCAGAAGAATATAAATGTGATTACTGTTTTACAGGGAGTTACTGGAATGATCCGCGAGAAATTATAGAAATGCTGGAGCCAGCTGGCTTACCTTATGATTTTAAACTGTATGGAAAAAACTGGGACCAGCTGGACAAATTCAAAGATTATTATAATGGGTTTGTTAATTACTTTAAGTTACCTGAAGTTTATGCATCCACTAAAATAGTTATTGATGACGCAAATAGGGTAACCAAAGAGTATGGTGCGGTAAATAGCAGGGTATATGATGCTCTGGCTAGCGGAGCTCTGGTACTTACTAATGGAGTTATAGGTGCTCAGGAGACTTTTAATGGTAAATTACCTTCTTTTAGTTCTAAAGAAGAATTGAATGAATTAATTAGTTATTATTTAGATAATGAAGATGAACGGTTTGCAAAGGTTAAAGAACTGCAGGAAATGGTATTTAAAGATCATACCTATCAGAAACGGGCTTTAAAGATAAAAGAAATTCTAGGAGATTTTATTGTTAAAAACAAAATAGCTATTAAAATCCCTGCCCCTGACTGGGAAGGAGTACAGAATTGGGGCGATTATCATCTTGCTTTGGGTCTTAAAAAAGAATTTGAGAGAAAAGGATGTGCAGTTAAGTTCCATGTACTGAATGAATGGAATAATGATAGCCACTGTGATATAGTATTGGTTTTGAGGGGTTTAAGCAGGTATGTACCTCAAAAACAACATTTAAATATTATGTGGAACATTTCACATCCTGATAAAGTATCTCTAGATGAATATAACCAGTATGATCATGTGTTTATAGCATCTGATCACTGGGCCCATAAAATAAATAAACGGGTAGATGTTCAGGTAGAACCACTATTGCAGTGTACAGATACAGAGTTATTTTATTCTGATTATTCGGCAGAATATAATCATGATCTCTTGTTTGTAGGAAATTCACGCAAAGTATTTAGAAAAATAATTAAAGATCTGCTGCCTACCGATTATGACCTGGCAGTGTATGGAAAAAACTGGGAAAAATTCATCGATCCAAAATATATCAAAGGGGAACACATACCTAATTCACAGTTAAGAAAAGCTTACTCATCATGTAAAATATTATTAAATGACCATTGGGATGATATGCGGGAAAAAGGCTTCGTCTCTAACCGCTTATTTGATGGATTTGCCTGCGGTGCTTTTATAATATCTGATAAAGTTAAGGGTGCTGAAGATGTTTTTGGAGAAGTTCTGGTAACTTATGATAATCCTGATGAACTTAAAGAATTGATAGATAATTACCTGA
>JAEYQZ010000216.1 GCA_023409695.1 Methanobacteriota archaeon
TTTTAGCAACTGGGTTTACCTATAACGGTGAAAATGCTGTTCAAGTTGTTTTTCGCGATATAAGTGAACGTAAAGAGATAGAAAAGACACTTAAAGATTTTGCAATATTGCAAGCAAAGATCATGAGGGCCTTAAAAGAAAGTGAGGAAAAATTCCGTTTGATATTTAATAATGCAAACGATATGATCTCCTTAAGTGAAATTGATAAAAATGGGATGCCTGGAAAATATATTGAAATAAATGAAGTCGGTGCTAAAAGATTAGGTTACAGTAGGGAAGAATTATTAAATATGAGTCCAGTTGATATAGTTGCTCCAGATAAAAGAGTAGAAATTCCATTTAATGCAGTACCATTAACCAAAAAGGGCTACAACAATTTTGAGATAGTTCATATTACTAAAGATGGCAGAAAAATACCTGTGGAAGTTAATGGGCACACGATTAAATACAAAGGAAGAAAAGTTTACCTTACAGTTTCTCGAGATATCACAAGACGTAAACAACTGGTTAATGATTTAAAAGAGAGTGAAGAAAAATTCAGGGAAATATTCCATAATGCAAATGACATGATTACATTGCATGAAATGAATGAAAATGGAATGCCTGGAAAGTTCATTGAAGTAAACGAAGTAGGATGCAATCGATTGGGTTATACAAATGAAGAATTCCAGAATATGTCTCCTATAGATATTGTAGCTCCGGATAAAAGAGTAGAAATGGCAAGTCATGCAATAGAAATTTGGACAAATGGATACGCTGAATTTGAGATAGCTCATGTTACTAAAGAAGGCAAAAGAATACCTGTAGAAATAAATACACACATTTTTAAATTTAAGGGGGAAACAGTAGCTCTTGCTATTTCCCGGGATATTACAGAACGTAAAGAATCAGAAGAAAAGTTAAAAGAACTTTTAGATAAATTAAGTCATTTAAATGAAGAATCAGAGCGATGTATTTATACAACAGCCAATTATCTACAAGAACATCTAGAAACACTTACAGATATCACAAAACAGCTGAAACATGATTATAAAGATAAACTAGACACTAATATTGAAAATTTCATTGAGAGTATTGCAGATGAAAGTGAACATTTAAAACTGATGGCTCTTAATTTACTGGAATATGAAGATATTTCTAGAACTAAGATGAAATTTAAACCCGTTGATATTGAAAAGACCCTCAATAACGCTTTATCCTGTTTAAAAATTGATAGGAATAATGTTGTAATTACCCATGATAAATTACCCCAAATTATTGCAGATTCAGATCAAATAACCAGAGTATTCCAGAGCTTAATCACCAATGCTATTGATTTTAAAAAGGAAGATAATGTGTTGAACATTCATATTTCATCATTTAAAGATAATGAACAAAATGAACATGTTTTCAGTGTGCAAGATAATGGGATTGGAATGGATTCATGGTGCAGAGAACATATTTTTAGTTTATATTACCATTTTTATTTAAGAGAACAATATAATACGTCAAGTAGTTGTTTAGCCCCTATAAAAAAAGTTATTGAAAAATATGGGGGTAAAATATGGGTTGAATCTGAACCAGGTGTAGGGTCAACATTTTATTTTACCCTTCCCATCAGATCTTAGCTATTAAAAAAAATAAGAAATTTCCTTAAATGATTAATCAACCTAAAATAAAGGAAATTGTTAATTAATCATAGTTATTCAGGTTATTTTTGTATATATTGTACTGATAGCTGTCATTAACTGTTTTGTAGTTTTCGTTTAATAATCCCTGGTTATAATAGGATTGCAGAGTTGCATAATTTTTTAACTCAAAATCCCTGTAGGGGTTATTAAAGTAAGGGAAAATCATTCCTTTAATTGTATATATGTATGCCGGAATTATTCCATATGTTCTGGTTAATATCTGGAAATACAGTGGGAATCCACAACCTTGGTCTATAATTGGATTGTCCTGTCTGACAGTTCCATGCCATACTAGTGGAAGCGGGCCCTCCTGGCCATGTTCTTCTGCCAGTTCGTTAACATGGGCCATCATCTCGTCATAAGTGTTATAGACATTTCCATCAGACATGTATTTATATCTACCATCAGGGATACCAAATAATGCTACTTTAAGAGAATCCAGAATATTAACTTGACTCATATTGACTGAACCACTGCCCTGAGTGTCAATGAAACCTACTTCTATAATATATACACCACTATCGTTGTAGCTGCGGTAGTTGGAGCTTCCAGTAAAATGTACTACCAGAGCACATTTAGATCCCCTCTCTTCTGCATATTTTACCAGAAGTTCAGAATCAGGGTGTCCAGGATACATATCTGGATTGGCTAGTTTGACAAATGAAAGCCTTCCTAAAGGTTCAATAGGGCCATTTGAAACTAGGACATAAGAATAACCTATAATAAGAGCTATAATACCTAATGCGATTAATAACCATTTCATTTTTTATTCACCATGAAATTAACATTAACTTACTATACTTAAAGTATTTATTCCAAAATTACACCCAAATCAGTATTTTTACCATCAGCGGCTTAGTATTACTTTTATAATTAGGGTGAAATTAAATTAAAATTAAAATTGGTTTAGAATACTAAAGAAAGTAATCTAAACGCTACTCCTCCAATGACTATGGCAGTAACAAGGTTAGCTGCAGATATATATGTGGCAGCCTTCCATCCAAACTCACGAATAAGTATTGTGATGGTGGACAGGCACGGAATAAACAGCATAGATACAAGGGCCAGCACTATGAATTGAACCGGTGTTAGAAAAGCACCTAGATTCGGGCCAACCAAAGTCACCAGCATTAAAAGAACAAATTCTTTTCTAACAATACCAAATATCAGAAGAATGCCTGCAATAGCTGGAAGACCTAACCACATAACAGTAATAGGTGTTAAGGCAGCATTTACTGGTCCTAAAACACCGAGAACATACAGCGCCTGTATAAGTGCACTGGCAATAACATATATTGGAAGTACCAGATAAATCAGTGATTTAGTCCGGGTCCATGTCTGCTTGAGCGCAGTTGATATGGATGGTGCTTTAAATGAATGTATTTCCATTATTAATCCTGTTGACTCCCCAGGAACCACTTTCAAAGCAATTCTACCCATTATAAATATAATTGCAAGATCAATGGCGTAAAGTGCAATCGCCCACCATACATTGACAAAAACCGCTACAAGACCAAGAACTATTATTGTCCTTGCTGCACATGGTGCAAATGTAATGGCAAATGACGCGAGCAGTCTTTCACGTCGTGTTTCTAAAATACGGGTCTGGTCAATAGCTGGAACATTACACCCATAACCAAGGATCATAGGAATAAGTGCCTTTCCATGCAGCCCTATCTTATGCATCATGGTATCCATCATGAATGCGACTCTTGTCAGTATTCCTGAATTTTCAATTAGACTGAGCATTATATAAAATGGAATTACGAATGGTATAACAAGTGTAACTCCTGCTACAATTCCTCCAAATGCACCGTTCCATAGAACGCTTACTAAACTTCCACTAACTGCAGGATCTACTGGTTGGAAGAAGCTAAAAGCTTCTGAAAGAAGACCTGAAAAGAAATTTCCAACCACAAATGTCCATAGAAGCAGCCCGCCTATTACTAGAGCAGAAGTAATATAACCATAGACTCTATGTGTAAATATCCTATCCAGTTTCTCTGATAATGTAATTTTTATTTCAGTCTGTATCTGAGCTCCTTCTGCAATCCTATTTGCAAGAGAATATCTTTCAGATGCAATAACTGAAAAAGAAGGTTCTCTATGAATATCCTCTATTTCCTTTGCTAGAGCATATGCTAAATTAACAACCTCTTCAGATTTGGATCTTACTATTTTCTGGATTTCTGGATCGTTTTCTATTAGTTTTATAGCCACCCAACGGGAGGGATACCCTAAGTTAAGGTTTTTAGACTGAATTAAGTCGGTTAATTTTTTTATTCTATTTTCTACTTCGCTACCATATTCCAGAGCAGCAAATTTATCTTCTTTCTTTTCTGCTACTTCAGTGGCTATTTCCATAAGTTCATGTAATCCTTCTCCCCTTACAGCTACAGTAGCCACAACCGGCACTCCCAATGCTGCCTGCAGTTTTTCAGTATCAATAACAATTCCTTTTTGTTTAGCTATATCTACCTGATTAACACAAACAACCATAGGAACTTCCATTTCCACGAGTTGCATGGTAAAAAATAGGTTCCGCTCTAAAACAGCGGCATCAACAACATTAATAACAACATCCGGCTTTTCAAATGCAATATATTCTCTTGATACAATTTCTTCCAGTGAATATGTTGAAAAAGAATATATTCCCGGTAAATCAATTACATCGATGTCATAACCTTCAAAATAAAGTTTACCTTCTGCCCTTTCAATTGTTTTTCCAGGCCAGTTTCCTATAATCTGGTTAGAACCTGTAAGATCATTGAAAATAACACTTTTACCAACATTGGCATTTCCTGCAAGTGCAATTGTTAACTGCTTACCGTTTTTTTCTTCATTTACTTGTCTGGATAGGGTTTTTTCTACAGATTCAACCAATATCAGCACCCCATCTCATCACAAGCTTCAATAAAAACATTTGAAGCTATATCTCGGCCAAGAGCAAGTTTAGATCCTCTAACTGCAACTTCAACAGGGCCTCCGAGTGGCGCAACTTTAATTACACTTATAATTGCACCGATGGTAATTCCCATATCTAGAAGTCTTCGAATAACCTTGTGATCTCCCCTTATAAAACTTACCCTACCTTTTTTGTGTTCATTAAGGTCGAGTATTGAGATTAGATTTTCATTTCTTTTTCCAACTTCTTCTACATCTACTTCTTTCCGTTCTTTGCATTCTTCACAGGTTGTAAATTTTAAATCACATTCTGGAATAACGCTGTCACCCGGGCATTTGTTTGGATGTTCTAAAAGGTGGCAGAGCGCTCTTTCAGCATCATCAGACAGTACATGTTCCATTTCGCATGCCTGATCATGGATCTTATCGCTTTTGATCTTTAAGATGTCGCATAAAAATCTCTCAAGCAACCTATGTTTCCTTGTGACTTTCTTTGCAATTTTAAAGCCTTCTACTGTTAATACTGCTCCTTTATATGGAGAATATTCTACATAGCCCTTATCTGCTAATTTTTTAAGCATTTGGGTAGCGCTTGCTGGTGCAATTTTTAGATTTTCTGAAATCATTGAAGTTGAAACCCTTTCCCCGTTTGGACCGAGCTTGTATAATAATTCAAGATATTCTTCTACATTTCCGCTAAGTGTTGTATTCTTTGACATTTAGGTCCACCTAAAACTTTGATAACTATAGTTATTGCAGAAACTATATAAAGTTTTTGGTATGCCTAAAAATTTAACGATCAAATAAAAAATTATGAAAAATAGTTCTATGTCTTAATGTCAATATTATTACTTATTGAACAGTATTTAAACACATTAAATTGAATTTTATAGACTTAAAAGTAGTATCAGTTGAACTCATAATGAATTCAGGAATAAAATGTTACGACCAAATTAACAATATTTTACTTTATTTTTATAAGATAGTGTCCTGGACACTTTTAGGGGCGAGTGTCCAGAGAGACTTTTTATGGTCCATATAAAAATATCCTCTTATGATTTATATATATTTGCATGTCGAATAACAAATTAATACATCATGCAATTATCTTTATATTTTCCTATTATAGAAAATACTCAAACATGGTAAATATTACAAATAAAGCTATTTAAGCCAGAAATTAAGTTAGTATAAATTTATGTAATTAATAATAAGCTTTTAAGCCAGTTTATGCATTTATTTACCCCAAATAAATGGATATTTTTTTACAGGCTCTAAATTAATTATGGATTTTAAAAATAAGTTATATTTTTAAGTATTTAATGATTTCGTTAATTTTCAAGTAATATTAGGATCTTGGACACCCATTAGAAAGTATCCAGAGTACATATGGTCAATTTAAATAGGGAAATAATGATTTATATAATTTTACATATCTATTCTGAATTCTATTATTATTCAATTATTATTCTATTAAATTATTCTATTATGCTCATAACTAATTAATGGAATGTTTTATAACAAAAAATTTTCTAAAATTCAGTATATTCCGAAATAGATATAAATAAGCTCATGGATAATAGGTATCTGTTAGATTTGGGAAGTAAAATTATGGCAGGATTTAATAGGGGAGCTGCAGTACTTATAAGCATAATGGTTGGTCTTATTATTTTACCATTTATTGGAATTAAAGGCCTATTTTCTATTATACTAATTGGTTTTCTTGCAAATTA
>JAEYQZ010000219.1 GCA_023409695.1 Methanobacteriota archaeon
TACCCCAAGGCATTGAAAGTTATAACGGGAAGTTAATATTTTACAGTCTAGGAAACTGTGTCTTTGATCAGTCCAACCCAATTACAAAGGACTCCATAGTTGTACAACTGCAGATTGTAAATGGGAATGTAGATGTAACTGTGATCCCTACTCATATTTCAAACAGCAGCCCTAAAATTATGGGTAACCAACATGCGGATAAATTCTTAAACAGAATAAACTCAAAATCCAACGTAAAAATGGATATAGTAAATGGAAAGGGCAAATTGACTATGAATATTTAAAAATTAAAAGTAACAATGAATTTTGAGTTATTATGTTAAATATTTTAAATAATTTCGTTTATACCGTTTTTTACTATTTAAGCCGCTAGCTAAGCCCGCGGCGTTATAAAAAATATTGAAATATTTAGATAATTATGAACTAAAATTACTTATTTTTTTAATGAGAGAGTTAAAGTAGCAATCAAAATTTAAAAAGAAGATAATTATATTTATTCTTCATTATCCAGCTCTTCAAATACTTCTTTAGCAGTGTACACGGCATTTAAAGCTGTTGGAAAACCTGCATAGACTGCCATCTGGATCAGTACTTCCACAACCTCTTCACGGGTACAACCAACATTTAATGCCCCTATGATATGGCTTTTTAGTTCTGTTTGGGCATGCCCTAAGGTTGTAAGACTTGCAATTGTTACAAGTTCCCTTGTTTTTAGATCCAAACCCGGACGTGTATAGACATCAGCATAAGGAAACTCAGCAACAAAACGCGCCAGATCAGGAGCAATATCCCTTAAATTATCTGCTAATTCTCCATAAGACTTTGGATGCATCATCTTAAGCATTTCTAACCCTTTTTTGTATCTATGTTCAGTCATTTTTTTGTCTCCATTTGCTTAAAATTCATTTTGTAAATAATTAATTTTGATTGAGTTATTTTATACTTTTTTATTAATTTATTGTTATTGCCATCTTATTTTCAGCAAAAATATGAGTGTTTTAATGTATATGTCGTTAAAAATTATCTTTTAATGTAAACTAATCCTAATAGAATAAAATTTACAAATTAATTTTCCCATGTTGTTTTTCAAGAACCAGGATATCACAGATGTAAAATAAATAGAAAATCATTTATATTACAGACAAGAACATACATGTTAATTTCTAATATATAATAAAAATTCTAATAATCAATTGCTTGTGATAATTTATGTTAAAACATGTAGGAATTTCAGGACATAATATATTCTCATTTCTGGATGATGGGTGGCTGTTCGACTATATAGAAGAAATTAACATGAAATTAAAAGCATATAAACAAGAAGCATTTATAGATGAACTTTTCAGTAATCCTAAAGAGATTATCGTGCTGCTAAAACTTGACTATTTTAATGAACTAACTCCAGAATATATTGAATCTGCTATCTGCGAATTTAAAGAATATTATGAAGGAGTAGTGAATACAATAATGGACCGTCATTTTTTAAATGACCAGAAAGGATAAAATAATCATTATTATCAACTAATAATTAGTTAAAGCTATTTTTAACTTATTTATAAACTTAAAATTCTAAAGTTTAGGGATAAAATATCATACTAGCCTTATTCAGTTACATTCTTTGCACTTGATATAATTTTAAATCTACTCCGGCTAATATGTTAAATAGGATGATATTTAAAATACTTTTAAATTCCTATAAATAAAAAATATAGATGAGGGAATGAATATGAAAATCGTTAGTATAATGGCAGTAATTCTTATAATAATAGTATTTGGTCTCCAATCTGTAAGTGCAGCGTCATCTACACCTTCATTAAGCAATATTACAAATACAACACAAGAAGCACTTAATAACGCATCTGATACAGTTAATCAAACAGCACAGGATGTTCAAAATACTCTGGATCCAATCCAAGATATTCTAAATAGCATAAATTCAGTTTTAAATACCATAAGTTCAATAGTACAGAACATTCAACAGATATTTGGTGGATATTAGCCATCCACATTTCACTTATTTTTTAATTTTAGATTCAAAAGGAATTTTTTTAAAGTTTAAATAATTCACAAAGTGATAAAATGGAACCTTATGTAATATTAAATGCTGCAATGACGTTAGACGGTAAAATTGCCACCAGAACTGGAAGCTCTGAGATTTCAGGCAAAGAAGATTTAATAAGAGTCCATAAACTCAGGAAAGAAATGGATGCCATAATGGTTGGAATAAACACCCTTCTTGCAGATGATCCACGACTAACAGTGCATAAAATTGAATCTAAGCCGGAAGATAATCCTGTAAGAATCGTTGTTGACAGTAAAGCTCGTACTCCACTAAATTTTCGCATTTTAAACAAAGATGCCCCCACAATAATTGCAACAACAGAAAATGCAGATCCTAAGAAGATAGAAGCTTTAGAAAAAAAAGCAACTGTTTTAAGATGCGGTAAAGATAGAGTTGATCTTAAATCTTTAATGAAAGAACTTTCAAAAACAGGAATAAAGACACTGATGCTTGAAGGAGGATCGACATTAAATTATTCAATGCTTGAAAATGGATTAGTTGATGAAGTCAGGGTATGTGTAGCTCCAATGATTGCTGGTGGATCAAGAGCCAAAACTCTTGTCGATGGTGAAGGTATCGATAAAATGAGCGATGCAGTTAAATTAAAACTTAAAAAAAGTTATGGTTTAGGTGAAGATCTGATACTGGAGTACGATGTAACTGGATAACATCTCTGCAATCTAAACGCACTGCTGTAAAAATGTGTTGGTTTAATATTTTTTGAATAAGAGCAGGTAAATTCCTAATATCAGCAATATAGCAGCTATTATTCCAATTAAATAATCAAAGAAACTTGGAACTGCAACTCTTACTACTATTATTAAAACAGCAATTATAATATATACAATACCTGTAAGTTTGTCGTTTATAATTACACCTCCCTTTCCTTTTATAGTTATATTAACAATATAATTATTAAATTTTTGTAAATGTTAAAGCAGCGGATGACTAAAGAGATGAAAAAGGATTTATTATGTAATGCTAAACTACTAATCTTTAAATACTCCTATTTTCATTAAAAATAGATAGTAAGACTGATATTTTAAATAATTAGGTATTAGATAGTAGGCGTTTTTTTTACCGATTTAAACATGAAACTAAAAAAATAAAATTAATCCATATACTCTGAGTAATTCCAAGTTGATTTTAACTTGGGGTTTAAATACCTTTGAACATGACGGGATATCGTATTTAAAGTTAAAAAATAAAATTTAGAAAAGTATATAACCCCTAAAAGTGATATTATCACATAATAAAACATTTTAAGAAATAGGAGACGATTTTAATGGAAGTTGAAAATGTATTTGATATAACCAGTTTAGATCAATTAGTAGTGTTAGAAATAAATGAAAGAGTACACGACGTTTTATATAAAGCCAGCAATGACATTGATATTACAGAAATAGATATTGAAACTTTAAAAGTAGACAGTTTAACTTTAGGATTAATTGAAGATAAGGACCCATTTAAAGTAATAGCCTCTAATCTTATAGCTAAAATTAACTACATATTAGACAATATCGAAATGGAAGAATATGAAGATTGCGGTTGCGGCTGTGAAGACGAAGAAGAATAATTAATTCTTTTTCTAAATTTCATTTAATGATTTAAGTTAATTATTAATCAGGCGTGTTAAAATGCAAGTTATAGCTCACAGAGGTGCATCCTTCTTTGAACCAGAAAATACTATAAGGGCTATTGAAAAGGCTATAAAAATGGATGCAGATTTCGTTGAAGTTGATGTGCGGATGAGTAAAGATAATGAGCTTGTTATAATGCACGATGCAGATATCAACCGGACTACGAATGGAAATGGGCTTGTAAAGGATTACAGTCTTCAGGAGCTTAAAAAGTTTGACGCGGGAAATAGAGAGACAATTCCAACACTAGATGAAATAATATCATGTGTAAAAGATAGAATTGGGCTTGTAATTGAGATTAAAGAGCCTGGGACTGAAGTTAAAATCCTTGAAAAGATAAATGAAAATAATTTAGAAAATGTAATATTAACCTCTTTTTACCATAAAAGCATTAAAAATGCAGGAAAAATGGACCATTCTGTAGATGCAGGAATTATATTTACCGGTCAGCCTGTAGACGTGAATCAGATGGCGTCAAATGCCGGTGCTAACATTATTTTTCCAGGTTATAAATATTTAGATGATGACTTGATAAAACAGGCGCATAGAAATGAGATATCGGTTTATCCATGGACTATTGACAATCCCAAGATATTTGAAAAATTCGTTGAAATGGGTGTTGACGGTATAGTGACTAATAAACTGATAGAAAAAAAAGTAAGTAAAAAATAGGTCTTTTATTTTAATTAACGGAATATACATTAAGTAAGTAAGTTTTAGTGTTTATTCACTCAACTATACCCTTATTCCTTAAAATTTCCAGAGGATTATCCCTCAGTGCTAATATAATCTCTTTTTCAGGTAATCCTGCACCCTTTGCTATATTATAAGCAGTTTCATAAGATATAATGTCTTCAGGTGCGTGGGTATCTGTATCTACGACCAGATTTGCACCAACTTCCATGGCCACTTTAGCTACGTGCCCATTTGAAAGGGAATGCCCTCTCCTTGCGCTTATTTCAAGTGCAATATTGTTTTCTTTTGCTATTTGAGCCTCTTCATGAGTTATTAATCCCGGGTGCGCCAGTATATCCACATCAGGACAATTTACTGCAGCCCAGTTGGTTCCTTCAACTACAGGCTCCATTAGGGTTTCTCCATGGACTACTATTATTTCTGCCCCTAATTTTTTTGCCTTGTTTGCAAGTTTACCAATGATTTCTGCCGGAGCATGGGTTATTTCAGCCCCAGGAATAACTTCTATATCCCAGTTTTCTCTTATATCCAATATTACATCTCTTATTCGTCTAACACAGTCAATATTAGATGCATCAACGTGATCAGTTATTGCAATTGCTTCATGGTTTAATACATGAGCTCTTCTTGCCATTTCAGACGGTAAAAGTTCCCCATCACTGAATATACTGTGCATGTGAAGGTCTATTCTTTTATTTATATGATTCCCTCCCAACTGATATTTAAATTTGAATTATAATTGTTTTTAGAATAATTAATATTGAAATTTTCCTTATCTTTTTATTGTCAAACAGCCTATTAAAATATAGTGATAAAATGAAATCTTAGATTTCACTGATTTCATTACTAAAAATTGGTGATTGCTAACTATAACCAGGTTTTCTATATTAAACAAGGTGATAAAATGAAAATTTAGATTTCACTGGTTTCATTACTGAAAGATTAATGATTGTTAACTATAACCAATCTTTCTTATATTAAATTAAGGTGTTAAAATGAATTGTTCAATATTTGTTCCATCTCACATTACAGGCTTTTTTGAGATATTAGATAATGATAATCCCCTTAAAAAAGGGTCCCGGGGTGCAGGAGTTGTTATGGACAAAGGAGTTATAACAAAAACAAAAATAAGTGATGGAAATGGAGTACAAATAAAAATAAATGGAAAAACTGACGTTCGAAATGCTACAATAACTGAAAAAACCATAGAGATCATTAAAAGAGATTATGATTTAGATAACAAAAAAATAATAATCGCCCACGATGTAGATGTTCCTATTGGCGCAGGATTTGGGACTTCGGCATCATTTGCTCTTGGAGCATCTTTAGGAATTACAAAGATCCTTGATCTACCATTAACATTTAATAAAGCCGCGCAAATTGCCCATCTTGCAGAGGTGGAAATGAAAAGCGGTTTAGGCGATGTTATAGGGGCAATAACAGGAGGGCTTGTTTTAAGGCTCAAAGAGGGTGCACCCGGGATTGGAGTAACAGATAAATTACTTTTAAATCAGTCTGAAGATCTTTATGTTATTTCAAAATGTTTTGGGGAAATAAATACCGGAGATATCATTGAAGATCCAGTCCATAAAGAAAGGATAAACTCAACAGGGCGAGACCTGCTATTTAAACTTATGAATGATCCAAGACCGGAAAATTTAATGAAATTATCAAGGAAATTCGCTGAAAAAACAATGCTCATGAGCAGTGAAGTTTGCGAAGCCGTAGATATACTTGAAGAAGAAACAATAGGCGCATCCATGGCCATGTTAGGAAATACCGCTTTTGCAATTTCTAAAAGTCCAGACACAAGTATTGAAAATGCAGTAGTTGCGAAACTTAATTGTAATGGATTAAAATTTCTATAAATTCTTATAGGGCCTTTAAATCAGCTTTCTAAATACAATAATCAAAATAAGCACTATAATCAGTATTCTGAAGATGACATAAATCATGAACCAGTCCATTTTAACACCATAACTTCCTATTTAACCCAATCACGATAATTCCAAACTAAAAATGGTATTTCCATCTCATCCTCTGATAATCCACCATGATGTCCTGATATATCTACTTCAAAAATCTTCTTTTTATACCACCATACAGTCCAATTTTCCAATGGCAGAATAGCTAAATTACTAAGCCTACTTTGCAGGACCTTAGATACCTTTTTCCTTCCAAAATATCCTTTTTTAATTAAATAACTGGTCTTACAAACCACTGCTTTTTCATGCAGCTTATCCTGAAGAAAATCTAAGGCTTCATCAAGCATTTCATCTTTAATATACAGAAACATATCACGTGGAGAACCTGCAGGTACAAGGAGATTTCCATTCCTAGATTTTTTAATGTATTTCTCTATTTCTCCAAATTCCTGATTTAAGTAGATATTTTTTTCTTTATCTAACGCTATCTGTCCATGATCAGAGGTTAAAATAAAAAGAATATTTTCATCAGACTTATTCAAATTTATACGTAATTTTTCAAGAGCTTTAAGTAGTCCCCTTACTTCTTTATTTGCTTTTTTTGATTCAGGGCCATATTCATGTGAAGATTTATCGATTTGACTATAATAAAATAAATAGTACGCTTTTCTATTTTCATTATTTATACATTCAGCTAAAGTTTTAAATCCGTTAGATAAAGTACCGTATCCTTTTACTTCAGCACCTTCTAAAAGAATCTTAGAATAATTTGTATTAATAAGTTTCTTTTCTTGAAAAACAAAGCTTTTAACCCCATGTTGATTTAATTTTTGATATACATTTTTTGTAGGGTATATATCATCAGGATTAAACTTATTTTGAAGCGTTTCTCTATCATCATCCCCTGCATATGAAAAAAGTACAGGTGCAATTATATCATCAACCAGCGGCTCATAATAAAACCATTCATACATGCCGTGCTGTGCAACAGGGAGCCCTGTATGAATAGTAGTGACGTTGCTTGCTGTAGTCGAAGGAAACTGACATGTTAAAAAATAGTCTGCCCCAATTTTTTTGATTGTCCTTAAAAAATTATTAGATTCATTAAATTTCTGTAAATAGTTTTTACCAAGACCGTCAATTAAAAAAAGAACTACTTTATCATATGAATCATTAAAATAGCTGTAATCTAATCTATTTTTAGACTTTTCAGGTGTCAAAACAGAAATTATTGAATTGGGTAATTTAGAAAGATTATAGTTCTCCGAGGAGAAAAACTTATTTCCAATCGGCTTATTACCCATTTTATCCCAAGACTTAATGATCATTCCTTAAAATCTTCTATACTGTATTGAATACCTTCCTCATCCATTTTTTTTGTTATACTTTTAGTCATGTTACCAACAGCAAAAACCAGCACGTTTAAACCTCTTTTTGCTGCAGCCACAGTGGCATAAGGAGTTGCAAATTCAAAATCTGGAGAAATTTTTAACTTATCTGTCACAGCCCTTGAGATCGTTCCCATTATACCCACCCTATCAAATCCTTTTTTATATATTTCCTGTATTTTATGGGTATCAACTGCCCTTGATCCTCCATGATTTATAGTAGGAAGTTTTATTATAGTTACATTGCCATTTTTAAGTTCTATTGTGCCATTTAATCTGGTTAAAGCTACGTCTTCTCCTGAGACTGCATCATTAAGCACTTCTGCTGATGCGGATGTTTTTTCATTTGTGGCATATAAAATTCCATTTTCCATTTTAAGCCAGACCTTCTGGCCAGATCTCAATTCTTCATTTGCTATTGCAGGCCATATTGACTTATAAGTGTTCATTGTTTCTACGACTTCATCAGCATACTTTCTAAGGTCAACAGCTTCCTTCTTTAGTTTTTCGATTCCCCTTTTTGTAATATGATACCTTGCAGTCCCTTCTCTTATTTCCACAAAGCCATCATCAGTTAAGCTTTTAATATTTTCAGAGACGGCCTGAATGGTTATTCCAAGTTTCTCAGCTATATCCTTTTGTCTCAGGTGGGGCTGCTGCTTAGCTATCTCTGCAAGGATCTGAAACCTCGTGAGTTCTCCTTTTTTCTTGAAAACTTTCATTTATTCACCAATATCATTTAAATCTTTAAAATATAATATAACCTATCCAGATCTATCGCACAATATTTTCAATAGGAATAGTAGGATACTATCATATAACTAATTTATTAAAGGGGGCCTTATCTGTAACTAATAGCAAATAACTTAATACTAATTATTGCTTAAATTACGAATAAATGGAATTTAAGAAAGAATAAGTCTAATAAGTTATATTATTAACTACAAAGTAGAAATGGCCCACAAATATAATATTTCACCTGTTTTTAAATGAATAATTTTACCGTACTACCAATACAGGGCATGATGCAGTCCTTAATACTTTTTCTGCAACGCTTCCAAGTAAAAATCTGTCCATACCATGTTTTCCAGCAGTTCCCATGACAACAAGATCAATTCCTTCCTCCTCAATAGTCTTACGGATTGTACGGGCTGGACGGCCTTCTTTAGTCATGAAAACTAATTTTATTTCGGCATTAAGTTCTTCCTTGCATTTTAATGACATATCAATGATGGCATCAAAGGATTTCCTTCCCTCATCTTCAAGCATTTCTTTAACTCTTGTTATTGCTTTTTCTGTTGGTAATCCCATAAATAGAGAATTATCAATTACATATAATGCTAAAAGTTCTGCATTACTCTTACCTGCAATCCATATAGCTTGTTCTGCAGCTTTAAGAGCCGGCTGTGAACCATCTGTGGGCAATAATATTTTTTTATACATTCAGTTCACCTCTAAATTGCAACATGGTTAATTTTCATAAAAATACCGCTTAATCAACGAAAATCGATTTTGACATTTTAGAAGAAACAAATTATGATAAATCCAATTTTCAAGTTTATGCAGTGTTTTATTCATGTTAATAATTATAATAAAAAAGGTATTTTAATATTTCTATCAAATCAAAGAAATTTATACTGCATGTGACATGTAAAATAAATAATTCGTTTATTTTCTCTAGAGGTGTAATTTATTTCCAAGTTAAACTAAATAAATTAAAACATGCACATATTAAATTTATAAAAAATAGCCCTGTAGAAACCCTGAAAAATTATAAATCATGTAATTTGAGTAATTAATCTAAAAAAATAGAAACTAAATCCCAAAATTTTGATGATTTATAGAAAGCCAAAAAAAATATTAAATTAAAACCTAAATTTTGCCAGCTAAATATTCATCAAATACATTAAGGAATCTGTCCATATTTTCTTCAGGAATGTATGCTCCACATGCAACAGAGTGGCCACCACCATTTCCTCCAACTTTAGCTGCCACTTTCCTTATTATGTTTCCAAAATGTATCCCATCATAAGCTAAAAGACGTGAACAACGCAGCGATACTTTTATTCCATCAGAATCTTCCCCAACAGGTGTAAATCCAATTATTGGTTTTCTCCAATCACCGTAGCTTAAAATCATTCCAGCAACAGTTCCAATTACTTCACTTTTTATTTCGCTGCCTTCAAAATACTGCAGGTTATCTAAAGAAATAATCCTGTCTTCTTCTGTTACCCATTCCATTTTTTGAGCAAGATATCTCCTGTGCTCAAGCGCAAGCTGATCCATTTCGTCTAGCGCAAGGCCTCTATCGCCTTTCAGGACATTGAGTGCAATTTCTGGATGTTTATGGCGGCTGCACGCATTAACTGCAGTTGAAAATTCACTTGCATCCCTAAGTGGAGAATACTTTCGTTCCCCTAAAAAGTCATAAGACTCTCCAGCAACAAGTTTTGGAACATGTTTTATGTACCTTTGAGGTACTTCCTTACTTAACATCCGGACTAATTCTGAAAATATTTTACCCTTTTCTTCTTGAGTTAAATCACATAAAACTCTCGCTCTTTTACCATTTTTAGTTGGAATATCAAGCTTATTCAACATATGGATGCATTCAGTCCTACTATTTGTTATAGGGAGTTTAACATCCCCAAAATATGAAAGCGCCACAAATATTGGTCTTGTCTGTCTTCCATAGATAGAAAGATCATTATTTGTAGCTATAAGTTTGCTTTGAACACTTTTTGCAAGAATTTCCTTGTTTAAGCCCACTAATTTTCCAGACATGCTGTTTTGCATATCTCCTACTGCACTTAAGACACCTAACCAGCTTAGATCATCAAATCCAAATGTATGTGCAAGTAAATAAGACATTCCTCCACCTGAAACATCATGTGATCCGTCTATACCATAATAATGGCAGTTTAATTCCAGGAATTTACCTGACACATGGTTATCATAAACCATTGGCCTTAAAGGCGGGTGATGGTCTAAAATAAGTACTTCTGATGAACTGTTTCCCAATTTGTCAATATTTTGTCCAGAACCCAGATCTGAAAATATTGTAAGTTCATTTTCAAGTTCAAGGCTGTCTAATTTATCAAGAGTTACAAATTCCACTTCATGGTCTTTTTCCAGATTATCAAGCATGGAAGATAATATTGCACCAGCAGTTATCCCATCACAGTCAATGTGGCTGTATATCTTAATATCTTCAGCATTCTGAACCATTTCATGAGCCTTTGAAAACGCAAGGTTCATTTGATCTTGTTTATTGGTTTCCATTTCGTTTTTAGCTCCGGTGAAAATTTAATTTATTAGATTTAAATGATTTTATTTATAGTGAATGACCAATGTTTTTTGATGCTATTCAATCAGATAATTTGTTTATGTGTTTTACATTTTCTTTAACTACAATTTTTGATATCTAAAATTTATAAGTTTAAAAAGTCACATCATTCACTAAAAATAAATGAATTATAAATGAAATTAAAAATTATCAACTAAATTTAAATTATAAAATTATATGTCTTAACTTCCTTAAAATATTAATTAAGACCTCATTCCCTTTATCATGTTACTTATTTTAATCAATGTTTCTTTTTTAGTGTTGCTCTTATCTACAATCACTCTACCCGATGATTCCCACCATGATCTAGAATAAGATTTGTATTTTTCAACTTCAGGGTTAAGATGGAGCTTTTGAGCAGCTTTGTTGATTTCTCTTATTTTTGGAGCAGATACTGCATCTTCTTTAGAAATACGTCTTCCATCTTTTTTTGTCCTTTCAGAATCAATATAAGCCGGCCATATTATTGTTCTCATCAGTTTCCCTCACTTGGATTTTAATCATTCATCACATCTACCAGTTTATCCAGCATATTTTTAAATGTGTACACTTCAGGCATTACAGGATTAATTTTATATGCATCCAGCACCTTTTTGGTTATAGGGCCAATTGCTGCAACTAAAACTTCATTATTCCGGAATATATCTAAAATTTCTGCTTTATTCTCTTCTTTAGCAACTTTAATAAGATTTTTAACCGTTAAAGGGCTTGTAAACATTACAACATCTATATCTTTATTCAATATATCGTCTATAAGCTCATAAATCTTTGATTTATCATCGGGCATCTCTGACTTATATGCATCTGCAAGGAAAACCTGTGCACCTCTATCCTCAAGTCCATGTGGAAGCGTATATCTTGCAACCATGGTTCTTGGAAGCCCCATTTTCATGCCATTAATATCAAATTTTTCGAATGCTTCCAGAAGTCCTTCTGCAGTGTAATTATCAGGGATAAGATCAGCTTTTACATTGTACTGGTTTAAAACCTCTTCAGTTTTTGGGCCTATAGTTGCGATCTTTAAATTTTCAGCACCTTCAAGACTGCAATGTTTAAAAAATGATTTTATAGCTCGTGGAGATGTAAATATAAGCCAATCCAGCTCATTTATCATCTTACATAATTTTATCACTTCTTCTGGCTTGGAATCTTTAAGTTCAATTGTAGGAGTAACAATTGGAACTGCCCCATAAGATTTTACCATTTCAACTGAGTCTTTAGCCCTTTCAGCAGGTCTTGTTATAACAATTCTTTTGCCTTCTAATCCCTTCATAATATTGCCTTCTTAATAGATCACTCATTGATTTGATTCATTTCTTTAAAAACATTGACAACATTTCCAATAACCACTAAAGCAGGAGGTTTAATATCCTTTTCAGCTATGTTTTCCAGTGTACCGGTTATTATCCTCTGACCTTCCATTGTGCCGTTTTCAATTACACAAACTGGAGTTTCAGGATCTTTGTGCTTCATTATTTCAGCTGTATTTTCAGCTAAATTTCCAATACCCATAAGTATTACGATAGTATCTGCTTTAAAGTCCCATCCTACCTGTTTCTTGCTTTTTGTTGGGTCTTCATGACCTGTAACAACTGTAAACGATGTTGCAACACCTCTGTGAGTAACTGGAAGTCCTATTGTAGTAGGAACTCCAATAGCAGAAGTTACCCCTGGAACTAATTCAAAATCAATTCCTTCTCCTACAAGGGCCAGAATTTCTTCGCCTCCTCTTCCAAATACAAAGGGGTCTCCACCTTTAAGACGTACTACTACATCATTTTCTTTTGCTTCTTTCACAAGGAGCTCATTAATTTCGTCTTGAGATTTATAGTGATGCCCGGCTTGCTTTCCTACGTATATGAGTTTTGCGCCTTCGGCATATTTTAATATTTCATCATTTGCAAGTTTGTCGTACAGTACAACATCCGCTTTTTTTAACACGTTTACAGCTTTGAGAGTGATCAGTTCGGGATCTCCTGGACCCGCCCCTACTAAATAAACTACCATGTATTCACCGTTTAAATTATAAAAGAATTAATAATGGATAATTATATTGATTATCCTATGATTTAAAATTAACTATTCCCTTAAAGAATTTAAGACCATCTGAAGAACCTAAAACCGTTTCTGATGCTCTTTCTGGATGAGGCATTACAGCACATATAAGTCCTGTTTCATCACAAACTCCAGTTATGGCTTCCATAGATCCGTTTGGGTTTTCTCCTTCAAATTTCAGCACAACTTGATCCTGATCATGAAGTTTTTCAATTTCTTCATTGTAATATCTGCCTTCAGCGTGTGCCATTGGCATGTTGATGATTTCATTCTTTTTATACATGCTTGTAAAAGGAGTTCGGGTCGATGCAACTTTTAATTCCACCTGCTTGCAAATGAATTTAGCATTTTCATTATTTGTGAATACTCCAGGTACTAAACCTACTTCTGCAAGTATTTGAGCACCATTACAAATTCCAAGGACGGGTTTTTCTTCTTTAACTATTTCTTTAATACCATCAATAACTGGAGTTATTGAAGCTATTGCTCCAGCTCTCAGGTAATCTCCATAAGAAAAGCCGCCAGGAATTACAATTGCATCAAAATTAGATAAATCTTTTTGATTCCACCAGACGTAATCTGGTTCACCGCCTGCAATTTTTAGAGCATGGAATACATCCCTATCACAGTTTGAACCTGGAAAACGTATAATTCCTACTTTCATTGTCTTCCTCTTTATATTATTAATTATACTGTCTATTTGACATTATACATTACTTGGAGTTATATTGATTTCGTAATCATGGATTACAGGATTGCAGAGAAGTCTCTGGCACATATCATCCACTTCTTCCCTTGCAAGTTTTTCATCTTCTTCTTCAAGTGTAAATTTAATTATCTTAATAGTAGCAGTTCCTTCAACTTCATATCCTAAAAGAGCAAGTGCTCTTTGTGTTGTTGAAGCTTCTGGATTTAACATACCTTTTTTAAGGCTTATTCTAACTTCAGCATCGTATTTCATATTATCACCAAAAATAAAATGATTTTAAAAAGATAAAAATTAAGTTTGCTCATTCATAGATTACATTCTGTACTTATTAACTTTGTTATGAAAATTTACTAAATATCCAATATTCAGCTTAAATTCATGGTCTAATTCTATAATTCAATATTCCATCTTTTTTTATCTTCATCATCAAGTATCATAGATGCAACTTTTTTATAAGCGTCGATAACACCAGACTCTCCTTGTCTAAATAAATCTTTATCAAGAGTATCACATGTTTCCATATCCCAGAATCTGCATGTGTCTGGACTTATTTCATCACCTAAAACTATATTTCCGTCTGCATCATAGCCAAACTCAATTTTAAAATCAGGGAATAGAATTCCTTTGGACTCTAAGAAATCTTTTAACACTTTATTTATTCTTAATGTAGTTTCTTTGATAATTTTAAGTCTATATTCATCTATAAGACCAAGTGCAATTGCAATATCGTCATTTAACATTGGGTCTCCGTATTCATCGCTTTTGTAGTCTATCTGTATTATCGGAGGCTCAAATGTTTGTTTTGGTTCAAATGGATATCTTCTAAGGAGACTTCCAGCAGCTATGTTTCTTGTGATCACTTCAAGCGGAATCATTTCAAGTTTTTTTGACAGCATAAGTCCTGGTTTTATAAGTTCTATATATTGAGTTCGGATTCCAGCTTCTTCAAGCAGCTCAAAAAATTTGGCAGAAATTATTGAATTCCAAAATCCTTTTTCACTTAAATTGTCTTTTTTAGCCCCATCTCCTGCTGTTATATCATCTCTAAATTCTACAACAACTTTCTGAGGGTCATCAGTTTCATATACGCCTTTGGCTTTACCTTGATATATTAGGGTTCCAATTTCGATAGTCATGTTAAACTCCATTTCTTATATTTAGTATCAAATATTTATATAGATATAAATTCCAATTAGTGATGTTGTAATATGTTGTAATTTTAGGATTATAAAATTGATGCAAAACTTAAAAAAATAAAAGAATGTTATTCATTTATATGAGATAGAATTATAATAAAGTTATTATACTTTTAAAATTATAAAAATTGAAGAAACACAATTAATAATAAAATAGAATATAATTAATACTCATATGACACCTTTTGGTGAAATTTATGTGCGGGATAATAGGATGTATATTAAACAATGAAAAGGCTGCGCCTGTACTTTTAGAATGTGTAAAAAGGCTTGAATATAGAGGCTACGATTCTATAGGCATTGCAACATCTGGAAGCGATATAAAAATCAAAAAAGACAAAGGAAAAATAGATGACGTCCAGGCAAATTTAAAATTAACAGATCTTCCTGGAGATATGGGAATAGCCCACGTTAGATGGGCCACCCACGGGTTACCTACAAAAGAAAATGCTCATCCCCATACTGACTGTAAAAACAGGATAGCTGTAGTTCATAATGGAATAATTGAGAACTACAAAGAATTAAAAAGCCAGTTAGAGAAAGAAGGACATATATTTAAATCTGAAACTGATACCGAAGTTATCCCACACCTTATAGAAAAATATATGGAACAGGGAAATAATTTAGAAAATGCAACAAGACTTGCTATTGGAGATCTTAAAGGTTCATATGCCCTAGCAGCTATATCCCGTGATGAACCAAAAAAAGTCGTTGGTGCTAGAAAAGAAAGCCCACTTATAGTAGGAAAGGGTACAGGAGAATACTTTATAGCATCAGACGTCCCTGCCATATTAAAACATACAAACAAGGTCATTTATCTTGAAGATAATGAAATGGTCATCTTAAGCGAAGACGGGATCACAATAAAAGATTCTGAAGGTAACATAATTGAAAAAGAAATTTTTGTCATTGATTGGACTCCCGACATGGCTGAAAAAGGCGGTTACGATCACTTCATGTTAAAAGAAATTCACGAACAACCAAATGCAGTTAAAAATACTCTTCATGAAGCATCTGAAATTAAAAAAATTGTTCAGAGTTTCCCTAAATTTAATCGAATATGTTTTGTAGCTTGTGGAACATCATACCACGCATCTTTAACTGGTAAATACTTATTTGAAAATCTGGTTGGGATTCCAACAGATGTTACTTTAGCTTCTGAATTTGAATATTCTGCAGAAACACTTGATGAGAATACGCTTGTAATTGTCATAACACAATCTGGAGAAACTGCAGATACACTTAAAGCTTTAAGACTTGTTAATCATAAGGCCAAAACACTTGCTATTGTAAATGTAGTCGGAAGTACAGTAACCAGAGAAGCAGAATATGTTGTATATACAAGGGCAGGCCCTGAGATCGGTGTAGCGGCAACTAAAACATATATAAGTCAGCTCACATCTATCTATCTTCTTGCAATCTGCATGAGTGGGAGGATGGAACTTTTAGAAAAGTTAGAAACTATTCCAGATTATATGGAATCAATACTTGAGAATGAAGATTTCATTAAGAAGATAGCATGCAAATATAAAGATGCTAGAGATTTCTTCTTTATTGGACGAGGATTTTCATATCCAACAGCCCTAGAAGGTGCTTTAAAACTTAAAGAAATAACTTATATCCACGCAGAGGGTTATGCATCAGGTGAATTAAAACATGGACCACTCGCGCTTATTGATGATGGTGTTCCTGTTGTTGCAGTAGTACCACCAGGTAAAAGCCATGATAAGACATTGAGCAATGTTGAAGAAGTAAATGCAAGGGGCGCACGTGTTATTGGTCTTGGATCATCTGCCGATGAAGATTTAAGATCAGAAACCATGGATATGATCGAATTTGACCCAGAGATTGATGAAATATTTTCAGCTATACCTTATGTCATTCCTCTACAACTTTTATCATATTACATTAGTGTAATGAAAGGCATAGATCCAGACAAGCCTAAAAACCTGGCTAAATGTGTGACAGTAGAATAATCTCTACTGCAAACATCTTTTTTAATTAAAAATTAATTTCATTTTTTAATTCTTTTTAACTGCATTTATAAACGCTCATGTTCACAAAAATCGGCGGTTTTTGTGACCGTAAAAATCTGTGATTTTTACATGTCCATGATCATGTGTACAATTCATGTTTAATGTTAAATTATAATATCAATTAAGTATAGTGGATTATATTTTGAAGAAGGTAATTTATTTAACCAGATAACCTATAAAAATCCAAAGAGAACATTTGCACACATGCAAACATGAGCGACAATAGATCAGTATTCTTAAGATTTCCAAAAAATTTTAATTCAAAATCTATAGAAAACCTTGGAAAAGTAAAATATTGATATTAAATCTTTATCAGGTGGATCAGATGTTATTACAGACTATTGAAAAAAATATGGCAGAGTTTATCCAGAATAACGAGCAGAATTTTGTTGAAGAACTAGGCATGATGCAGATGTGGGATCAGCCACTGGTTGGTGTAGCAAGCGCGTCTGATCCACTTTGGGAAAAATTAAAAGAACCTGGTGTAATTGGACCAGATCATTTAACACCGGAAGAATGGTTACCGGGAGCAAAATCCGTGATTTCATATTTTTTGCCATTTACAGAACGTGTACGTAGTTCTAACAGGTTAAAAGGCATGCCATCTAAAGAATGGCTTTATGGACGTTGTGAAGGTGAAATATTTAATAATTCATTACGGAGTCTAATCGTTAGATTGATTGAGACTGGTGAAGGAAAAGCAGTGGCTCCTGCCCTAGATAAACGCCTCACAGTTGCTAATCATGTAAGTAACTGGTCAGAACGTCATGCTGCTTTCATTGCAGGTCTTGGAACATTTAGCTTGAATTATTCCCTAATTACCAATTTAGGAACGGCGGGTCGTTTTGGCAGTGTCATCACAGACCTTGAGTTTGAAACCAGCATTAGACCATACCAAAAAATAGATGAATACTGTACCAAATGTGGTGAATGCATTGATCGGTGCCCTCCTCTGGCTATCAATGAAAAAGGTAAAGATGCCGAATCCTGTTCTAAGTTCCTTGATAAGACACTTAAATTAAATAAGCCAAGATATGGATGCGGAAAATGTCAAACAGCAGTTCCATGCGAATACAGAAATCCAATGCTTATTTAATAAAGAATTGTCAGGACATTTTTAAGGATGTAATTAACCCAAACATATATCTATTTTTACTTTTGGAGGAAAAAATTTAAATGTACGATGTAATGGTAATAGGTGCAGGCCCTGCTGGTTGTATGACGGCGAAAAAGTTGGGTGATGCAGGTTATAATGTTCTGCTGGTTGAAAGAATGAAGATACCTCGGGAAAAATCATGTTCAGGTATCTTAATTAAGAAATCTATTAACCTGATAGAAAATGAATTTGGAAAAATACCCCATTCTGTTTTATGTAAACCTAATATAAGTAGAGGCATCATCATTACTAATGAAGAAAATCAAACATTTAAGTTTGAAAGCGACGGTTTAAATGTCTGGAGAAGTTCACTAGACGAATGGCTTGCTTTAAAGGCCCAAAGTGCAGGTGTTGAGCTTAGAGAATCGACTTCAGCCATTTCTTGCGAAGAGAAACAGGATCATGTATCATTGAAGCTTCATGATGGCGAAATATATGAAGAAAAAGCCAGAATTGTCGTGGTATGTGACGGAGCAGGTAGTACTATTAAAAAGAATTTATTCAAAAATTCAAATAACTATGTTTTTACTTATCAAACATTTTGTAGAGGTACTATTGATTTAGAAAACGATTTCTTTCATGCATTTCTAGACTCTAAACTCTCTCAGTATGATGCATGGTTCAATGTTAAAGATGATTTTTTAATTTTTGGAGTAGGTGTCAAAGAACCAGCTAAAATGAAAATGTACCACTCTAAATTTATTTCATTCCTTAATTCAAAGTTTAATGCCAAAATAGAATCGTGTGTTAAAGAAGAAGTTGGGATAATGCCTAGTGTTATACCGGGATGTCCCGTTAATTTAGGGATGGGCCGAATTTTATTTGCTGGAGAAGCTGCAAACTTTCTTAATCCTATTGGAGAAGGAATATCAAGCGCATTAGCCAGCGGATATGCTGCAGTAGAATCAGTTAAATCCACATATAAAACTAATAATTTTAGTGTTAAATCTTTAATAGATACGTACCACTACAATATATTACCTGAAAAAGAGTATATGACAAGACAATGGGCTATCTTAGCCAACATATCATCTAAATTTTCTTATATGAAATAATAAAACTGATCTTTTGCAAAATTTATTTTAAATAAACACATTATATTTTTAAAAACGCTCATGTCTATGTTCATGGGCATGAATATACTTCCTGTTAACTTGTAATTTTGATTAATTATATAGGAATTATCTTAAAAACATGTAATTTAGTTCAACGTACATATGAAAACATTATATGTTATTTGCACAACATGTAAAAATTGCAGATTTTAAAACCTCCTGGACATGAGCGTTTAAAAATTTGACGCTATTCCAAGATCTACAACATAGTGTTCTTCTGCAAAATATCCCCTTTCTCCTAATTCTTTGATGAATTCTACTAAATTTTCAAGGTCATTTGCCTCGGCTGATTCAAGTTTAATATTCTTTTCATCCACAGATAACTTTTTTTCAGGTGTTTTAAAGTCTCCAGCAACCTGTAACCATAAACTTTTGGGAACTCTCTCATTAAAAAGTTGTATGTTGCCAGCTCCCTCTTTAGCTGTTTTTACATCAATATTTGAGCTTTTCAATTCTTCAAAATTTGCAATTTTTGTTTCTAAACTTTTATGCATATCCTCAGCTTCTTTAACACCCTTTTCTTTTAATTCAGTTGTGTAATTATTAATTAAACTTATAAGGTCATTTCGGCTTTCTATCAACTCTTTTTCAGCATTATGCCTCTCAATTGCATAGCTAATAGCTCTAGAAAGTAATCTAGCACTCACTTCACCTTTCATCAGGTAATCCTGCGCACCTTCCCTTACAGCCCTAACTGCAATCTCTTCATCGTCCAGACCACTCAAAATAACAATTGGTAGTTCCGGCTCATATTCATGTGCTTTTTCAAATGTCTCAAGGCCTATACTATCAGGTAAACTGAGATCTAAAAGTAGAACATCAAATGAACCCTCATCTAAATGTTTAAGTCCTTCATCAAGCCTTTTAGCCCATGATACTTCATATTTTGTTGTTTTTATATCCTTAAACATCTCGCTTATAAATCTTGCATCTGCGTCGTTATCTTCTATTAACAACACTTTAACGAGTTTATTTGCCAATGTATTCACCTTTTAATTTCTAAAATAATCATTTATATGAACATTTAAAAATTTCACCACTTTTTATTCTGAGTATTATTTTGTATTTTCCCATTATTCAAATTTACTAAATATGTAGAAAAACATGGAGATTTTCTATCTCCCAAAAAATATTGAAAATGTTTGGAGGATATGAATATAATACATCCCAAAAACAAAAAAAGAGACGAATTTATGTTAATTGTATTGCAAATGTATTACTGATATTTTTATATTTCTAATTTTAAGTAGTTTAACTATTTTTCATATCTTAACCACAGTTCTTGTTATGTGATATTTTAGATGCAAATAGTTAAGTTTAAGAGCAAAAAAGGGAATAAAAGTTGTATAAATCTTCAAACATGAGGTTCGAAAAATGCCAGTAACTAAAACCAATGGAAACATAGGACAATCACTTCACGGGAACATAAGAAAATATTATGGATTACTCACAGTATTATGTGTAATTTTAGGCTTTACATTCCCCCAATTTTCCGTATTATCTCCCTACGTGTCGATTTTACTTGCAGTTTTAGTATTCTCTATGGTTATTGAACATAAAGTAAGCGATTTTACAAGAATAGTAAATCATCCAAAAAACGTATTAGCTCTTATAATATCTAATCTTGTATTATATCCAGTTATTGGAATTTTATTCAGCTATTTTTTCCTGCCTCCCCAAGATATTTACGTTGGGATAATTCTTTTGTGTTTTGCCCCTTCACCAG
>JAEYQZ010000050.1 GCA_023409695.1 Methanobacteriota archaeon
AATTTCAATTGCAGATAAGTCAGTAAAAGAAGGAAAATGGGAAAAAAGCAAATTCATGGGTATAGAACTGAATGGTAAAACCCTTGGTATTATAGGTTTAGGAAGAATTGGAACCCAAGTTTCCATAAGGGCAAAAGCATTTGGAATGGAAATCCTTGTTTACGACCCATATGTGACTGAAGAAGCAGGAGCAGAAATAGGAGTTAGAGTTGTAGACCTTGAATACTTACTTAAAAACTCTGATGTCATGACAATACACGTTCCACTTACCCCTGAGACAAAACATCTCATATCCAAAAACGAATTTGAAATGATGAAAGAAAACGCTTTCATAGTAAACTGTGCAAGGGGAGGTATAATAAATGAAGATGACCTCTATGAAGCACTTAAAGATAATAGAATTGGTGGCGCAGGACTAGATGTGTTCGAAACAGAACCTCCTATGGACAGTCCTCTTTTAACACTTGATAATATAGTCGTAACTCCTCATATTGCTGCATCAACCAAGGAAGCACAGAGAGATGCTGCAATAATCGTTGCAAACGAAGTTAAGAAAGTTTTAATGGGAGAAGCACCTAAAAACGTTTTAAACATGCCTGTTTTAGATCCAGAAACCTTTCATGCCATTAAACCATATTTAAAACTTTCTGAAAAACTAGCTAATTTCTTAATTCAGGCTGCAAAAGGTAACATAACTGAAGTTAATATAACCTACTGTGGAGAATTAGCTGACTTCCCACGGGTAGACGTGATAAGCAGGACAATTTTAAAAGAAACATTAAATTCCATACTCACTGAACCTGTAAACATGATCAATGCACCTACCATTGCTAAAAACAGGGGTATTGTCATTACAGAAAGTAAAAGAAGTGAAGCAGAAGGATATAAAAGCCTTATAAAAATTGAAATTAAGAGCGATGAAGGCGAACTAAGCATTGAAGGTAATGCTACAAGAGAGCCAAGAATCGTAAGAATTGATAAATACTGGGTTAACGTAAAACCTGAAGGAACAATGGTAATAGCTAGATATAAAGACATTCCGGGAAGTATTGGTACAATTGGAACAAAACTGGGAGAACACGGGATAAACATAGCTAAAATGCAGGTCGGTAGGCAGGCGCCTAGCGAAGAAGCTGTAATGGTTCTAACAGTAGATCAAAAGGTTCCAGTGGACGTAATTGATGAAATCAGGTCATTAGAGCATGTCTACGATGCTGTATATGTCCAGTTATGAAAAATTACATCAATAGTCAAAAAAATAGATAATTAAATTATTTATTTCTCTTTTTTCATTATTTTAAGCTTGATTAAATTAATTTCCAAACCACAAAAATCAGAGATGTGGGATACTGCTTTTAAATTATCCTGTAATCCGCTCGATTACCGAAGGAATCATAAGCTCTAATACTTTCTCTATCATAAGGCTCTGCAATTATCATATGAAAGAACCCTCTTTTTGAAAAAAACTCTAAATCTGCATCAGATGGGCTTGCACTAGGTCCTGGATGGCTGTGAACAGATCCTAATGAGCTAGTAGTCAGTGGCTGCATGAAAACCTGCATCACTGCTCCTTCATTAGAAGTTTCAACTGGAAGAAAGACTAAGCCGGTTATTCTGAGCACTTTTTCCTCTATTTTTCCTTCTAAAAGAGCCATGAACTCGTTAGGATACGCCTCCTTCGCAATGTTTATTATCTCATCTATAACTTCGCCTTCCACGTGCACTTCTTCAAACTGGAACTTAGACGTTCCAAGAAGTTTTCCAAGTAAATTATTCAGCTTCATTTTATCAGGTTTAGGTTTATAAATTATTTATTTTAATAAAAATCACAATTGTTTCTATTTGTTGTATGATTTATAGTTGAAATTATTATGCAAAATATAAAAATTAGATATAATATGTAAATTCATTTTATAAAATGATCTATAAAATTAGTTTTTTACTGAAAAATTCAGTATTGAGTATAGGTAGATCTTCATCAACAAAAATTTTCTTCCGTACTGATTCTACTTTTTCATCTTTAATGGGGTTATATCCTTCAATTACTTCCTCTTTTTTGTAGATTCCAATACCTCTTCTTTGCCATGCTGGAAGTTCAGCTAAATTAATGCCTCTTTCAAACAGGATATCATGGAGCCCGCTACTTTTTTTATTCCTTAAAATTTCCATGGTTTCTTTTTTAGTATATTCAGTTCTTAAAGTCCAGTAAGCATATCCATTGATGCAGTTTCTCCAGGCTTCATCCTGCCTTTCTTTGAAATATTCCAGTGTACCTTTTTTTGAAAGTGGAATCACCCTGCAATCAAATGAAATTGGCTTCTTAACTGGTTTTGACAGGTTTTTTGTGAAGCTTCCTGTAATAAAACTTGCAAAAACAGAGTCCAGCTTTTCAATCCGTCCCCCAAAGGGAATTTCAGATAATAAAATATTTATCTCATCAGAGAATGTGTAGATAAATGCAGGACTGAATTCTTTAAAAAAATCTTCACCAGTTTTAACCATTATATCTCTAAACTGGTCATCGTAAGGCTTTTTAAACTTTAAATCACGAGATAATTTAGAAAATGTTCTTCCATCAATCCTTATAACAATTTTGGATCCGCATGGAACCTTTAAACTTGAAAATATTTCACATTCTCTCATAATATCAAAATTTTCTAAAAATAAGATATAAAAATAGGTTATGTTCCTACAATTATATTTTCATTTAATCTTCTAAGAAGTTTAATTGCAGAATATGCAGCTAAAACGCTTGTTTTAGGGTTCATGGAGCACCTAACATTTTTGGTGATAGTTGTAAATTCACCTGAGTCTCCAACCACGTGAACTTCATGCATATTTCTATCAACTGAAGGGTCTGCTATTATTTTAACATCAATATCTATTCCACATGCAATACTCAGGGCTGCAGCCACATTTATATTGGTAGGGAATTCTTTAACAGCTTCTGATGCTTTTCCTTCATAAAGAATAGTTTCCCCATCTGTTTTAATTCCAAGTGACCTGGGAGGTTTCCTGGTAATAAGCGAAGCCTGGGATATTTTACCGATAGAGGCTGCTTTAATTCCATCTAAGCCTACTATAGCGCCTGAAGGGGCATATATTTTAGCTCCTGTTGAAGCCGCAATCTTTTCAAGTCTATCTTTAAGTTCAAAATCCATTAGAGCCCCAACACTCATTATAAGAACATTTTTTCCGCGCTCCAGTACTTGAGGGATAACTTCTCCAACGGCATGAGGTGAAGCGGCCTCAATTACCAGATCAACTTTATCCAGCATATCTTCAATTTCAAGAACTACCGTTCCATCAACTTGAAGGGCTAAATTTTCTGCCCTTTCCATGTCTTTATCATAAAAGAATTTTAAATCAACGCCTAATTTACCTTCAACTGCAAAATTGGTCATGATGTTAGCTATGGCTCCGCATCCTATAATTCCAACTTTCATTATTCTCCCTTATTTTGATGTGGTTGCAGCTGGAGTGGTCGATACTTCTGGGCTTATTAAAATAATATCTCCTACAGCTTGAACTCTGTCATACTGTATGTCTATGCTGCCTTCTTCTTTTAAAGGCCTTACTTCATCTACTTCTGGAACAAAGCGCATGCTGGTTTTAATAACATCCCTTATTCCAACACTTTTTACTTTATCTGGTGCCATTATTCTTGTTTTAAGAACTGATACTCTTCCTTTTTTAATGTTTAATACCACGTCTTGAACTCTTCCAACGTATTTTCCGCGTGTTGTGTATACATCTAAATTATATAGGCTAGATAAATCGACCATTTGTTACCACCACATTTAGTTAAATAATTCTGATTATTGAATAAGATTTGAATCATTTATCTACTTAAATATTTCGAAAATTAGCCAAATGTTTTAAAACAGGATACCTAAATGTATTAATGAAATTTTGAATCCACGATATAAAATAATGCCAAAAATATTACATAAATTTAAATTAATAATATTTAACATCTTTATTTTTGTACTGGTCAATTGAAGTTATAAATTGTAAAATACAATTATAAAATAGATTAAATTTCTAAATAACTAAATCTATAAAAAATAAAGAAATTAAAAAGATTAAAATATTTTTATTTATAATTCAAATTTTAATAGTTATGGTGATTATATGTGGGATACAAGTAATGATTACAGATTATTAGTATGTGAAAAGTCAGTAGATCTTTTTTTAAGGACCATAGAAGGAGCTAATTTAAGGGGAAGGTGGAATAAAAGAGATGTACGGAAAATAGCTAGAGATATGATTCCTGAAATCCAATCCATGTATTATTCTTATGTAGAACCTGCTGATTTGGCCAAAATGCCTCAGATTGAATCTCTAAAGGAAAAAGCAGGGAAAATAATTGAAAATTTAGGTGGGGAAAAGTGGTACAGCCACTTTTTAGATATGGTAAATAAAGAAGAAAAAATTAAATTAGAAGAAGCCATCGCTAAAATACGTTTCTTTTTAGATACAGTTTTAAATTTAGATAAGCGATTGGCGCTTGGACCAATAGATGACCCTATAGTTGCTATTGATATTAAAGTCGGAGAGATTGTAAGTGCAGGGGAACATCCAAGTGCAGACAGTCTCTTTGTTTGTAATGTAAACATCAAAAGGGTCATAACAGTTGTAACTAACGATTTAGATGTTAAGGAATCTAATAGGGTCGCTGTAGCAATGCTTCCACCAACAAGTTTTATGGGAATTACCAGTGAAGGAATGTTTTTAGGGGCAGGAGAAGGTGTATTAAAGAATGTTGAAGGTGAATTGGG
>JAEYQZ010000105.1 GCA_023409695.1 Methanobacteriota archaeon
GTTTGAGAATACCAATATTTTGGGATAATCTCTATTAAGTTTTATGGTTTGGCTTCATATTTTCAAAATAAAAAAGATGAGATAATGGATAATTAGCTGTGAAACTTATTTATCCTAAGTAGTGATCTGGTCCGTATGGTTCCGGACTTAATCCTTTTCTATCCCTTATCTGTCTTATAATTTGTTTTTGAAGCTCTCCAGGTAATCTTTCGAAACCTGCATTTTCTGTTGACCATAGACATCTACCTTCTGTGGCAGATCTTATGTCTCCAGCAAATCCAAACATTTCTGCAACAGGTACTTTGGATTCGAGGGTCATCATGTCCCCTTCTTGCTGCATGTCAACAATTTGACCTCTTCTGTTCTGTACTTCTCTGGTTGCTGAACCCATGTAGTCTTGAGGAGTGTTGATGAATACTTTCTGTAGCGGTTCGAGTAATGTTGGGTTAGCCATCATTATAGCTCCGTATACAGCTTTCCTTATTGCAGGTAAAACCTGTGCTGGACCTCTGTGTACTGCGTCTTCGTGAATCTTTGCATCCATGAGTTTTATTTTTATACCCATAACTCTTTCTCTGGCAATTGGGCCGTCGTCGAGTGCGCTTTCGAAACCTTCAAGTAAAAGCTCTTTAATTTCGTCAAGGTGCTGTATACCACGGGTCATGTTTATGAATAAACTGCGCTCGTATACATCCCATACTTTTCTTGCTTCTTCTTTGTGAAGGCCGTATTCCTGGAATGTTTGTACATCTTCTTTTCCTTTAACTCTACCTTCTTTGATTTTTTTATCCTGTAGAGCCTTGAAAAGTTCGTCTTCTAGTGGTTCAATTTCAATGTAGAATCTGTTGTGCTTGTTAGGAGATTTTCCTTCAACTGGTCCGGCTTTGCCGGCAATTGTTTCTCTGTATACAACGATTGGTGGTGATGTTTCTATTTCCACACCTTTCTCATTGATTCTGTAAGTGATAATTTCGAGGTGAAGTTCACCCATACCTGCTATGAGGTGCTCACCAGTTTCTTCGTTAATTTCAATCCGTACTGTTGGGTCTTCCTTTCCGACCTGTCTTAAAACTTCTATGAGTTTTGGAAGATCTTTAGTATTTTTAGCTTCAACAGCAACTGTAACTACTGGTTCAGAAATGTGTTCTAATCCTTCGAACGCTTTAATTTTTCTTCCTGGTTCGGAGATTGTTTCCCCTGCTACTGCGTTTCTTGCACCGGTTATTGCAACTATGTTTCCTGCTGGAACTTTGTCGGTGTTGATCCTTTCTGGACCGAAGTATACTCCTACCTGCTGGGTTCTTGCTTTACCATGTGAACCTACCATGTAGATTTCAGTACCTTTTTCTATTGTTCCACCGTAAACACGACCAGTTGCTATTTCCCCTGCGTGCTTGTCTATACTGATGTTTGTAACCATTACAGCTAGTGGTGAATCTGGACTTGTGTTTATCATACCTTGTCCTTCTTCACTTTCGATATCTCCAGCCCAGATTGCTGGTACTCTGTATCTCTGGGATATTTCAGGGCTTGGTAAATGTTCTATAACCATGTCCAGTAAAACTTCAGTAATAGGTGCTTTTTGAGCTAGTTCTTTCTGGTTTTCATCTTTACAGTATTCGTAAATATCTTTGAAAGTTATACCTGTTTGCTGCATAATTGGAACGTTTATAGCCCAGTTATGATATGCAGAACCAAATGCTACACTTCCATCGTCTACTTTGGCAAGCCAATCATCTTTCAATTCTTTTGGAGCCATTGATCTTATGATCTTGTTTGCAGAAGCGATGATTTTTATGAACCTCTGTTGAAGTTCAGTGGAGTCTAATTTTAGCTCGTTTATGAGACGGTCAACCTTGTTAATGAATAAAACAGGTTTTACGTTTTCTTTTAGAGCCTGCCTTAGTACAGTTTCTGTTTGAGGCATAATTCCTTCAACAGCACATATTACTACTACTGCACCGTCTACAGCTCTCATTGCACGTGTTACGTCTCCACCAAAGTCAACGTGACCTGGTGTGTCTATAAGGTTAATCAGGTATTCTGAATCTTTGTATTTATGTACCATTGACACGTTTGCTGCATCGATGGTGATACCCCTTGCCTGTTCTTGCTCGTCAAAATCAAGAAATCTCTGATCTCCTGCAAGTTCAGTGGATATCATTCCTGCACCAGCAAGTAAGTTGTCCGAAAGGGTTGTTTTCCCGTGATCGATGTGGGCAACTATCCCAATATTTCTTATATTTTTGGGCTGGTACATCAATTCTTTAATCTTATTAATCATTTTAGTCCGTCTACTCACTATAATCACCTGGTAATTATAAAATAGTTAAAAAGCAGATATTTTAAGGCATTTTAGATTACTAGTTTTAGTATAATAATAGATTGATATGCCCTATCTTTATAGTATATATTAGTAACTTATATATTTTGGCCTAACTTTAGAATTCAGTATAGACTTGATTAAAATCTTTTTTTGCTATATAACGCCGTAATATCTACTTAATTTAAAAAATTTAAAGATTAGTGTGCAGATCTTGCAATTCTCTCTTTTTCGTCTTTCTTTCCAATTGCAAAACTTCTGGTATCATACTCAGCTGCAAGTAATAATTCATCAGCTAAACATTCTGCTGCTGATCGTTTCCTTTTAAATGCAGACTGCATAGCTCCTCTTGTTATAAACCCAATTGCTAAGTCTACTCTTCGTTGAGGTGCAATATCCACTGCTACCTGATATCCAATACCACCGTATTTTACCCTTGTAATTTCTTCTCGTGGGGCAGTATTTTCAACGGCTTTAACTAATATCTGTAGGGGATTTTCTTTTGAACGTTTATTTATGACTTCAAATGCATCTCTTACGATACTGTAAGCTTTGTTTTTCTTACCTGAGTTTATATGTGTCCTCATGATTTTATTCATTAATCTTTCAACGATTGAAACTTTTGATTTGGCGAACTGTCTTTTGACGTGTCTTCCTAAGGTATGTGGAACTAATATTTCGTCTAAGCAAATATAATTTACAAGACCCAGGTCCTCAACTTTCACCTCTTCTAAATCCCATTTATCAAAAACTTTACTCATGAAATTACCTCA
>JAEYQZ010000114.1 GCA_023409695.1 Methanobacteriota archaeon
TCCAAAAGCGAAGTTATGGATAAATTAAAACCAATTAATCTCGGCGGCGGAACAGTATCAAAGGTAACAGAAGAAGATTTTGTATTAGAATCAGCTCCAGGTAGATTTGAGGGCGGTACCCAAAATATAGTGGGTGTCATAGGTCTAGGGGCAGCTGTAAATTATGTTGAAAATATTGGAATTGAAAATATTGAAAAACACAGTGCAGAACTTACAAAGTATATGTTTGATAAGATTAATAGCATAGATAATACAATATGTTATGGTGATCCTGAGAATATTCATGGAATAGTTGCTTTCAATGTGGAAGGCATGAACTCGCATGATGTTGCCAAAATACTGGATGAACTTAAAGATATATGTGTAAGAAGTGGTTATCACTGCGCAATTCCTGCAATAAAGCATATAGGCGCAGATAAACTTGATGGAACCGTTAGGGCATCTGTTCATTATTATAATACTAAAGAAGAGATTGATATATTGGCAGAAACTGTTGAAGAAATCTCTAAATTCGCGGGAGGTTGAAGGAAATTACAAATTTCAATTTGTAATTTCCTGAACCCCAAAATTTTTTACAAAAATTTTGGAGGTTGAAGAAACTCTCAAACACGAAGTGTTTGGAGCCCTCAAACATGAAATGTTTGGGGCACCGAAAGCTATGCTTTCGAGTGCACAAAAATCGAAGATTTTTGTAAGTTCTCAAACTCACATTTGAGAATTTCGAAACCCAAAAATAAATTTTTGGAGGTTAGCCTATGGATAGAACAAGAGCTATAGCAATATTTATAATTGTGCTGATGATTTTATGGGCAGTTGCAATTGCTGTACTAAGTGCATTCTAAATATATAGTAGCTGAACAATATATGTATGATAAAATTAAATTCATTAAATGAATTTTTATTTACTTCATATTTGACGAAATATTTTGAGTATTTTGATTGCACCTGAAAATCCAGGTTTTTTGGTGCTTAAGATGGAGGAAAAATAACATGGTAAAAGTCAGATTAGGAGCAGTAGTAGCTGAATTCAATTATGATATAACTCATATGATGTTAGAATTAGCTAAGGAACATGCTAAATTTTTAGATTCTGAGATAACAAAAATAATCACCGTACCTGGTGTTTTTGACATGCCACTTGCAATTAAAAAACTTCTACAAGATGATGATATTGATGCAGTTATAACACTTGGAGCTGTTATAGAAGGTGCAACATCACATGATGAAATAGTTGTACAGCACGCATCACGTAAAATTGCAGATTTAGCACTTGAATACGATAAACCAGTTGGTTTAGGAATTTCAGGTCCCGGTATGACACGTCTAGAAGCTCATCAACGTGTTGAATATGGAAAACGTGCTGTTGAGGCAGCTGTTAAAATGTGTGAAAGATTAAAATAATCTTTTTTTTCTTATTTTTAAAGGAAGTACTTTTTTCTAAATTCTAAATATTACTATTTTTCAATGTTATTTACAATTTTTAGCTGCACTTGTTTATTGAAATGAGTTTTCATACAATTTATACGCTGTAATACGAATTTAAACAATTATAGTTACTTTATTATATTAAATAATAAATCTCTTTTGATTATACTCTCAATTTGAAAATCCAAAATTAATATATTACATGGCAGTAAATTCAAAACAGTGCACCTTGATTATAAGTAAGTTTACAGGATGTACCGGAGTTAGTGGATTTTCCTGTAAGTTATTATTTGTAATCAATTAACTATAAAACCAAGCAAAATTATTTAAATTAGCTTAAAGGTGATTATTAAATGGAAATATTAACCCCCGACGACTTAAAAGAAAGATTTAAAGACCCATGGGTAGCCCCATATAAAAAAGTTTTAACCATGGTTGACGATGACATGGTAGAAATTGTTGAATATCATCCATGTATTGGAGGCTCAGAGTGGATGGTCTATCAATATGAAAGGTCAAGTGATCTGGTAAAAAGTGCAGAAAGAGATGGAAATAAACATACTTATCTTGTAGAGGTTGGAAAAACAGATTTAAATCTTAAAGCAAGTTTTTCTGCTGCAGGGATCGAAGAAGTATCTGTTGAAGGGGATGAAGTTAAAGTAACCCACGCTGGCCTGGCAGGAGCAGGTGTTGGATCTGCAATGTGCCGGGGAATGGCTGAAGGAGTTAAAAGAGTTGAACTTTATGATATTGGGGGCGGCTCAAAAGTTGGAAGGGCTGCAGTTGTAACTCCTAAACTTCAGAAAGTTGTAATTGGAATTGATGATACTGATACTAAGGAAAAAGGGGCTACATGGACATTAGCCCATAACGTCGGAGCTGAATTAAGTAAAAGGGGCTTTGAATATATAAATCACGTTATTGTTCAATTATATCCACATAACCCCAATAAAACTCAAAATTGCGTTGCTATAGCACTTGTTTTCGCGGTTAAACCTGGTGAACGAGATAAATTAATTGAAGAAGCACGGGAACTATTTAAAGAGAGTACCTTATCTCAAAAGACTTCAATGGCAATTTTAGACGGTATTAAAATTCCTGAAAAACTGAGAGAATATTCAATGGCAACTAAACAGTCAATGATGTCGCTTGAAGAGGCTGAAAAAACTGCAAAAGAACTTGGAATAGAACTTATTGAAGTTACAGGTTCTCATGGTAAAATAGGAGCTCTTGCAGCGCTTGGACTTTATAATGATATAAAAGAAGCTGTAAAAGTTTATTATTGATTTTTCAAAAGTAAATGAGATTCTAAACTCATTTACTTAAAAATATATTTAAAAATTTACCTCGATCTGATGTTGCAAATTCAAAATTAGAGTTAGTTTGTCCTCCAATTTCTATTTTTATTGTGTGATTGCCCCAGTAAAGGGTAGTATCATCTTTAACATCGTTATTGATATAAATAGTACGGTCCTTCATATTATTTATGTAGATACTGTAAGTTCCATCTTTGAGGACTCCGGATGTTGTTGCAACTTCCTGATTATCAACATATATATTTACTATTCTGCCATTTTGATAGTCTGATTTAATTACAGCTCCTTCTGTAATGGACAAATTGCTAATATTTCCCTGTTCTGGCAGAGATCTTTCAACATATAAATTATTGAATATATTTCTAAGATTGCTGTCTAATATGACTGTTCTTGTATTCACTCCGAGATATGTTCGTGCATCTCTTGGCATTCTTAATATATTGTCTTCTCCATGTATAGTTGGGCGTGTAGTGTATTTTTTGTTAAATATATATATGGAATCTCCATAATTCAAGCCTAATGTTTTCATAGCACTGGATGGGACCCTGAAGATACTATATTCATTTTCAAGGGCGCTATCTACAGTATAAGGTCCCCTTGACTCTAATTGTAAACCATTGGGGCCTATTAGCACGAGATTACCTGAAGCTGGCTGTATTGATATTGTCCCATCATCTATGCTTACATATCCTACAAATGTGGATATCATGGTTAACAATATTAATCCAGAAATAAGAATTGGAAAGTGCATATAAATTAATGACTTTAACGTGGGAAGTCTTCCACTGGATTTTGAAAGGATATTCGCTGTTCTTTTAACGAGAAGCACGCCATAATAAACGGCAATTATTAGCCCTGATAATAGAATTACTAGTCCTATATCCATTGGAATTTTGTTTACGAAAAATATAGAGAAAAGCCCTAAAGTTATAAGTGAAAGTCCTAAAATGGCCATTCTTATGTTTTTTCCCAGGTCATCCATCATGGAAAATCTACCATATGACATCGCACGGTCTACAATGGTCCTTACAACTTCATTAGCCATTTTGTTTAGACCTTCAATGGATGAATGCACGTGTTCGATTTCACCTATGTCAACTTCTTTTATCCTCATTCCTCTAACATCAGCATCTAATACAATTCCAATATCTACTCCATAGTCTTCTTCGAATTTTATCTTACTTAAAAAACTTCTTTTTGCTGCAAATTGGCCGCTTAAAGGTTGATCATATTTAAGTTCTGGGAAAAAGAAATTTAGCAGCGGTTTCGCAGTTAATTCTGTTACTCTTCCTGCTTTCCTTTTAAATTTGGTCTTAGTTAAGTCTGCTTTCCCATCTAAGATAGGGCTGATGATTTTTTCCACTTGTCTTGCGGTTAAATTTTTTAAATCAGCGTCAATAAATGCAACTATATCTCCAGTTGAATTTTCAAAACCAGTTTTTATAGCTGCACCTTTCCCTTTGTTTTTAGAATGGAGTATAACAGTTGTCCCTGCTTTTTGAGCAACATTTGCGGTGTCATCTGAAGATCCGTCATCGACAACAATTATTTCATTGACACAATCTAAACTATTTATAACATTGATCACTTTGTCTATAGTTTCAGATTCATTATAAGCTGGAATTACGATAGATACTGTCATTTTTGTTTCTAAACCTCTGTTTTTGATTGATGCCATTAGTAAGACGAAAATTAGGATAAACCATGACAAAACGTACACCTCAAATTTTACATAAGTGAATATTGTATCAAATTTTATAAATAATGCGGGTTATATTGAAATATCTGAAATACCTATTTACTTTCTCACATATGAAAATTTCTTATTTTCATTGTAAAAAATTAATGTTAGATATTCGAAGGTGTAAAATGAAACCAAGAGTCATGATATTACTGGGAAGCTCATCTGATTTCTCTATAGCAAAAAAGGCTATAGATATATTGGAAACATTATGTATTCCTTATGATATTAAAGTAGCTTCAGCACACAGAACGCACGAAAAAGTTAAAAAAATTGTAACAGAATCTACTAAAAATGGAATAGAAGTATTTATGGGAATTGCTGGACTTTCAGCCCACTTACCTGGGATAATAGCAGCAAATACTCATAAACCTGTGGTAGGGGTACCTGTAGATGTTAAAGTAGGTGGGCTCGATGCACTCTACGCATCAGTCCAAATGCCATTTGGAGCACCGGTTGCTACCGTTGGGATAGATCGAGGGGACAATGGAGCACTGCTTGCTGCACAGATTATTGGAATTCATGATGAAGAAGTAAGAAAAAGAGTTTCATTAATGAGGAGTTCATTCTTTGAAAAAGTAAATAAAGACGAAAGCAAACTTCTTGAAAAGGTTAATGGCAGTTATTATTCACCATCGTCATTTGATGTTCAGGAATTTAAAAATGATGATTCCATTAAAGAATATGAATTAGATTCATATGCAGATCTGGATGTAGCAGTAATTGCTGGAAGTCATTCAGATATTAAATTTGCCAGGAAAACCACTAATTTCCTGGATAAAATGGATGTATCATATGACTTCAGTGTTATATCACCTGTAAGACATTCTAAAAAGTTTGAAAACCAGTTAAAGAAAGTTAAAAATGCTAAACTTTTTATAGCTCTAACTGGACTATCTGCGCATGTTACAGGAGCCATTGTAGCTTATACAGAAAAACCAGTTATAGGAGTCCCATGTTCAATTAGACTTGATGGGATGGATGCCTTGCTTTCAATGGTTAACA
>JAEYQZ010000154.1 GCA_023409695.1 Methanobacteriota archaeon
ATAACTGAATTACTAGACTGCATGATACTATCGGTTGTGGAACTTGTTTCTTGAGCAAAAACACCACCCGGAACTCCAAGAAGTCCAAAAATCAAAAATATCGTTAATATACATGTTAATATCTTCATTTTAAATCCCCTCTAATTAGTATTAACTGATATAATTAATAATTATAAAAAGGTTTGCTTATTAATATTTGAACTGATTTTATAATACCTTAAATCCTTAAAATAATAGTTTATGAAGATTTAGGAATTTTATATTGAATATAATAAAAATAGAAAAAAATAAGAAAATGAATTAAAATTTATTGTCTTTTTGATATTCCCATTCCAGCAAGGATCATTAAAGTTGCTGTTAGTGCTCCTGCAATAGGAACGCCTGTTTTTTGCATAGGAATAGTTTTTTTTGTTGTATTAGTTACCTCAGGTGTTTCTGAGTAAGGGTCAACTGTTACGTTTGCTTGATTGTTATCAAGATTTGGGTCAGTATTTATATCATCGTCTGCTGCAGACACGCCGGGGATGATTAAAAGACCTAAAACTAAAATGATAGCTAATATTCCTGTATATGTCTTCATTTTAAACCTCCATTTTATTATTTTATTACCTACTATAAATAATAGATATAAAAATGTTTTTATGTTTCAAACAATTGTATTATTTAAGCCCTGATTTTCAGCGGCTTATTAATCTTTTAAATAAATTTTTAACACTTAAAGTATAATTTTTGAATTTAAAAAGAAAAAATAACTGATGAACGGATTATCAGTTATTCTTTTCTTCAAATTACGGCCAAATTAACCTTTATATTTACTCATTTTTGCATTCTGCCTACTTTATAATTGCAGTTCCTTTTATAACGGCAGTACTTGTTAACCGAACATTTGAAGTCACAGCCTGTTCTACGATATGTAGTACTAATTTGCCTCCATTTTTGAGGTTACCAATGGTCCATACTCCTGTTTTAGAGTTGTATTTTATGTTCTTGTCTTTAGATATGTATTTGAACCCTTTAGGCATTTTAAGAGTTACAGTAACGTTTTTAGCATTCATAGGGCCGTAGTTGTATGCTGTTATAGTAAATGTAACCTTCTGTTTATATTTGGGGTGTGCATTACTTACTGACATCTTCACAGCTAAATCAGCTGCAGGGCCTACTGTTACACGTGCACTGCCTTTATTGTTGGCAGAGTTTTGGTCGTAGTTAGTTCCGCTTATTGTTGCAATGTTGGTTAATACTGTGTTTGGAGATGTTGCTTGTGCCACGATATGTAGTACAGCAGTTCTGCCGTTAGCTAAATTAGCGATAGTCCATCTTCCTGTTGTAGGATCGTAATTACCGTCTGTTGATACAAATTTAAGCCCCTTAGGTAATTTATCAATTACAGTTACGTATGCAGTACTGTTTGGTCCGTAGTTGTGTGCTGTTAATGTAAATTTAACTTTTTGTAAATATTTGGGCCGTGTGTTATCCACAGTTTTGGTAATTCCTAAGTCTGATGCAGGATATACATTTACAGCTGCATTTGCATTATTGTTCGATGTATTCAGGTCAAATTCTTGTCCGGTTATGCTGGCAGTGTTGATTATTTGGGTATTAGCAGTAATGACCTGTACTATGATATTCAGTACCGTATTTCCTCCGTTTGCTAGGCTTCCAATAGTCCATATTCCTCTTGTTGAATCATATGCTCCATTACCATTTACTGATAGGAATTTTAATCCGCTTGGTAATTTATCGGTTACTGTTACGCCTGTTGCTGTATCTGGCCCTTTGTTGTGCGCTGTTAATGTAAATATAATATTCTGCAGGTAATTTGGTTTTGAGTTGTTCACAGTTTTAGTTATGCTGAGATCAATTACGGGGTCTACTCCTACCGTTACACTTGACTGATCGTTGTCTTGATTTGGATCATAGAAATCTGTGGTACCAACAGGATCCGGGTCAGTAATACGGGCAACATCAGTCAAAATGACATTTGATGTCATAGCTTGTGCTACTATGTGTAATACTGCGGTTTCACCAGTTGCTAAGTAACCAATAGTCCATAATCCTGTTGTAGAGTTGAAAATACCGTTAGAATCATCTGATATATATTTGAGTTTGTCTGGTAGTGTATTGTATACTTTAACATATACAGCATCATTAGGTCCTGCATTGGTTGCCGTCAAAGTGAAAGTCACATAATTTTTATATGCAGGATGTGCATTGTCCACAGTTATTTTAATACCTAAATCCGAAGCTGGTTTTATATTCACTGTTGCGCTGCTTTGATCGTTAGTTGAGTTTTGATCGTAGTTAGTTCCTGTTATGCTGGCGGTGTTAATTACCTGGGTATTAGCGCTAACAGCTTGTGCTATGATGTTCAGCACTGCAGTAGCACCATTTGCTAGATTTCCGATGGTCCAAATTCCAGTTGTAGAGTCATATATTCCATCTCCACTAACTGATATCAATTTTAACCCGTTTGGTAGTATATCGGTTACTTTAACTCCTGTAGCATTATCTGGTCCATAATTATGGGCAGTTAATGTAAATGTGACATTCTGCAGGTAATTTGGTTTTGAGTTATTCACTATTTTAGTTATTCCTAGATCAGAAGCTAAATCAACATGTATGGTAGTATTGGATTGGTTGTTAGTCGAATTCTGGTCGTAGTCGGTCCCGTTTACCTCTGCAATGTTTGTTATTTGAGTATTTGAAGTAATGACTTGAGCTATAATGTTTAATACAGCTTCTTGTCCGTTTGCTAAAGTTCCAATGGTCCATATTCCTGTCGTTGCATCGTAGTTACCGTCTGTGGATATGAATTTTAGTCCGGTTGGCAGTTTGTCTATCGCTGTGACTCCTGTCGCTGCATCAGGTCCATTGTTATATACTTTTAGTGTGTATGTAACGTTTTGCAGGTATTTTGGATGCTTATTGTTTACTGTTTTGATTATAGTGAGATCTGAAGCGGCATT
>JAEYQZ010000169.1 GCA_023409695.1 Methanobacteriota archaeon
GTTAGTTAACAAGTAATGGAGTAATTATATTCTATTAAATTCATCAATATCACTAAATGTGCCATAAGTCCATAACATATCTTATTTTTTAAGTAAATCCAGATTAACTTCGTTATATAAAGAAATATTTAGAAAGCTTTAAAAATTTTAAGTTATAACTTATAATTTAGAAGTATAATGGAGGTTCTCAAAAATTCGAAGAATTTTTGGAACCCCAAAAATATTTTTAATATTTTTAGAGGTTGAAGGAAAATGTAAAACATTTTCCTGAACATTCGAAAATCGCAGATTTTCGATGTCCCGAAATTCTACGAATTTCGAGAACCCCAAAAATTGAAAATTTTTGGAGGACAGTTTATGGGCGAAACAATTGCAATACTTAACCAAAAAGGCGGTTGTGGTAAAACAACCACTGCAGTTAATTTATCAACAGCTTTAGCACTTAACAATAAAAGAGTTTTATTAATAGATATTGATCCGCAGGGTAATGCCACAACAAGCTTTGGAATACCTAAAAGTGAAATTGAAAAAACTATTTACACCACATTAACAGGAAAAAACCCCGTGGAAGAAGCAGTAATCCCAACAGGAATTGACAGACTAGATCTTGTTGCTAGTAATATAGCGCTAAGCGGCGCGGAAATTGAATTAAGTGGGGAAATTGGGTTTCATTCAATATTAAATGAACGTTTAGAGAATATAAAAGACTCTTATGATTATATCTTAATTGATGTTCCTCCATCCCTGGGAGTACTTACAATTAACTCGCTTGTAGCATCTGACAGTGTAATAATCCCAATTCAGGCAGAGTTCTACGCACTTGAAGGAATGGCAGATCTTATGGAAGCTATGCAGCTTGTAGGGAACCGTTTAAACAGCCCTTGCAACATAAAAGGTATTTTACTTACTTTATATGACGCAAGGACAAGGCTTGGAAGAGATGTATATGAAAACGTTAAAGAATACTTTGGAGAGAAAGAAAACATCTTTGAAATAAGTATTCCTCGAAATGTTAAACTTGCAGAAGCCCCAAGTCACGGAAAACCAGGTGTTCTTTACGACGAAGAATGTAAAGGCTCAACTGCATACATGGAACTTGCAGAAGAAATAATAAATATGGAGGCTGCAAAATGAGTAAAACAGATAAAAAACAGGGAGGAGCGCTAGGGCGAGGATTAGATGCATTGATCAGCAAGGAATATGTTAAAGATTCAGAACCTGAACCTGTTAAAGAAGAAACTGTCACAGAAGAACCAGTAAAAGACCTGGAAGAACCTGTTGAAGTAGATGTAATCCATCAAAAGATAATAGATGCAATTTTGGAAGATGTAGGGAAAAATCCCCGAGTTTCATTTTGGTCTGCTAGGACTGCTGCAGTGTTGAGGTTTTTAAGAAAAACAGAGCCTGAATTCAGTATCAGCAGTGAAGCATCACTTTTAATGGAAGAAGCTGTAAAAGAGAAATACCCTGAAATCTGGGAAATGTTTGAAGAACATCTGTAATGACTTTAAAAATGAAACTTTTGCAGTATTCTTTAAAACCTTATTTTCTATGTTTCAATTTTTAACGGCTTTAAAACTAAATTCATTAAATTTTTTAACACCCCAAGTTGAAGAGTTTGGGGTGCAAAAATTATCACGACCTGTACAAATCAATTTTTTTGGCAAGATTTGAAGATCATTTCCTACTTTATTGTTATCACTTATAAGTTAGTAGGTATAAGTTGTAAGATTTAAGTTATAATTTAAAACTTAGAAGTTATAACTTATACTCAACTGTAAAAATCATGATCCTTGATTTTCAACAAAAAATTAAAAACCTAATGTGGCTTGATATGACTTATTTAGCTTTATAAATGGTTCGGCACGTTTTACAGCTACACCAAGTTCTTGAAGCTCTTCTAATTTTTCAAAGCGTTTGCCCCGTTTCCTTAAAGTTATAATTCTTTTTGCAGATATTTTACCTATCCCCGGAACTCGTATAAGTTCTTCATATGATGCTTCATTAATTTCAGTGGGGAATAAATCCATATTATTCAGGGCAAAAGAATACTTTGGGTCTATTTCAGTTTCTATGTTCCCTTTTTCATCAAATACCAGCTCATCTAAACTGAATCCATAGGAATTTAACAAGAAATCAGCTTGGTATAGTCTTGGAGCTCTTTTAGGATGTGGAGTTTCATGATTTTCAAGAGGAGTACCTTCTAATGGACTAAATGCGCTGAAATAACTTCTTTTTATCTCAAAATCATCATGCAGTTTTTTAGTTCTACTTAGAATTTCTTCGTCACTTTCATCTATTGCACCGACAATGAACTGAGTGGTTTGTCCTGAGGGAGCCATAGTTGGGTCCTTTTTTGTTAATTTGTTAATCCAGTTCATTCTCCTTAAGATATCGATATTATAGTTTTTGGTACTTGTAAGCTCTTCAAATCCATCAGGGGTTGCAGCTTCAATATTTATGCTTACCCTGTCTGACAAGCTCATGGCTCTTTTAATTAGGTCATAAGATGTACCTGGAAGGATTTTAATGTGAATATATCCATCATATCCACAGTCTCTAAGTATCCTTGCAACTTCAACTTCCTTTTCCATGGAAGTGTCAATGTCTCCAGAAATTCCAGAACTTAAGAATAACCCTTCAACATATCTTTTATTGAAGTAATTCAAAAACAGGTTTGAAAGTTCCGAGGGTGAATATTCAAAACGTTCACATTTCCGGCCGCTGCGGTTTACACAGTATTTACAGTCATTTGAACATTTATTTGTCATTAATACTTTGAATAAAGGTATACAGCGCCCATCAGGAGCCGTACTATTGTATACTCCCAGCATCTTACCTGATGCATATGTTTCAAGGTTGGGATCTACGTAATTGCACAGATCGTACTTTGCTGATTCGCCAAGGACTTTGAGTTTTTGTACTGCATTCATTATAACTTATTATATCAAAAATAGTATTATAATTTGTTTTTTAAAAAATGAGAAATAGACAAATATTCACATAGTATTACTACTTCTATAAAAATATAAATTTTAGCTTTAAACGCCCTTTAAAATTCTTTATATCCTAATATTCTGTTCATATTGTTAATATTTATAAATCATGCAAAATATTCCTATAATTAAATCACGTATATTCTATTAATTGTTTTAGTATGTTTTATATTATAATGATAATTTGAATATACAAATAGTGAATTTATATAGGCTTAATTAATATTAAGGGCCTTTTTATAGTTTTTATAATTATATAATGCAACTTAAAATAGTTAAAAAATTAATCTTATAGAAACTTAATTTTATTTTCTAAATATATGAAAACCATTGTCAATTATTTTTCTAAAGATGTTAAATTATTTATTGGCCCATAAATTCATTTTTTTTGGGGATAATATGGGAAAATGGATGGCATAATCTAAACTAAATTAGATATATGATTAACTATTCTTTTCGAAGAAAATATCGGCAAGATAAAAACATCTAATACTTAAGTTTTTATAAAATAGACTTGTTTTGAAGCTAATCTACTAAAAATAAGAACGCCAAACAGGAATTTCTATTTCTGAAATATTATTCACTCTAATACAGTTTTAAATTAAAAAATAGGCTGTAAATGAGCTTTTTTTGGGATTTTAGACCACAATATTTAAATGTAATAATAATTACAATATA
>JAEYQZ010000230.1 GCA_023409695.1 Methanobacteriota archaeon
TTTTAGAAGTACATCTTTCGTGGCTGAATTACCTTCAGGGGAACTGGGTGGATTTCTTTTAGGGTTTATATCTCAAGAAAATCCTGAAGAAGCATATATTCACCTTCTATGTGTTGATCCGAAAATGAGGGGCAAACATATTGGAAAGAAACTGGTAGAAAAGTTCACTGAAGAATTGGCTTTAAAAAATTGTAAAAAGATTTATTTAATTACAAAGCCTGTAAACTGGAATTCTATATCTTTTTATAAAAAACTAGGATTTTTGGAAGACAAGAGTCTGGAAACCATAAATATTTTGGGTACAAACGCTGTTAAAAATTATAATGGTATGGGGCAGCATATGGTTGTTTTTTATAAACTAATAGGCTGAATTCCGCAAAATTTTTAAGTGAATTAATTAAAATTAATTTAATAATAATAAAATTTAAGATTAAGCAAATCTATGTTAGAATTTCTTTATAACATAGGCCTGTAATAGGCCAATACTTGTAACTTTCATGTTCTTGGTTAATGATTAAGTTGTATAGTGCTGTAAAAGAAGATTAAAGAATAGTATTTAATTAAATCTTAGAATTATGACTTTTTATCTTTTATAGAATTAAGATTTTTATCCTTAAAATCTTAATATTATAAACACAAGAGTAATTGGATTAAGAATTATACGGGTATGAACAAAATATTGTGGTTTTTAATAAATTGATAAAATCGTCCAAAAAACTTTTAAATGAGTTTATGTATAGATGAGTCAGTATATATAAAAGTAAAATTTGAGATTAATAAGGTTTAAGAGTTAAATTTTTCTAATAACATGGAAATAATTTCATCAAATTAACTTATACATACTCAGAATAATAGAATAGTAAGTCTCTCAGGAGGCTTTCAAAAATCATAGATTTTTTATGCCCCGAACATTGCATGTTCGAGGGCTCGGAGGAATAGAATTGGTTTTAATCGCTCAAAATCATTTACAATTCATAATAGAAGTAGGACTTATAATACAGATAGGAATCATACTGTTACTTAATATAGTTCCTGTATCTTTGAGTCTCGTGCTTTTTGCAATGCTTATTTTATCAGTGGGGCTTGCTTTGCTGTTTGGTGTTGATGCTGGGCTTTTATTTGTGTCATATGCCCACGAATTTAGTGTTCCCTATGGTCCAATTGCATTATTTGCCGTTGTAACTTTACTTGCTGCTTTGCCGATGATGAAGGAAGTAGGTATAAGGGTGGCTAATTTAAGAATATTTATATTCATGATTATAGCTGTAACTGCACTTGCTGGGAGTATAGTACACAGGGTTTTCTTAATTATGTGGATTTTAGGGCTTTTGATAGGTTTATTTATTATTTCAAAATCGTTCCGCCAGAAATCATTCATCACTGTTAAAAGGATAGTTGCAGTGGGGGGAGTGGTTGTCGTGAGTTTTGGAGCTCTTCAGTTATTAGCGGATGCCTTAAATATGTCAGTCTTAAGTCCTCTTTTAAGATTAACCCGACTTGAAGAGAATGCACTTCCAAGTATTACCATGGTTTTAAAGAATTCAGCGCTTTTAGGTCATATTCAGGGTTCAAGTTACTGGGGTACAACTGATACTGGATTTGCTAGCGGTTACGTTAGTTTGCCTTTAACCTTAATTACAGCACTTACTTTGCCGTTCCCAGTATTTTATGGGGTTTTAGTAAGTAAAAAAGATATAGTAGATTATTTCTTACCCGGAATATTTGGGTGGACATTTGATTTTGGATACCTTACATTGATCTGCCTTTTAATATACTGTGCTGGCGTGATTTTCGTAGGGTTTAAGATGCTGTCATCATACCGTGAGAAAAGAGAGAATGGTAACCGGAATTATCTTGGAAGAGAAGCTTTACTTATAGGAGCACTTACTGCATTTTCAACTCAGGCAATAATCGGATTGTTTTACCAGAACAGAGCAATAAATGGAATGGCACTTTTAACTTTCATGCTTCTGGGTGCACTAGTTTTAGGCCATGTGGTAATGGTTAAAAGAAGCACTCGTTAAAACTAAAATATGATCTGGAGGAAAAAAATGAAAAAAGCATTGATATTATTGGGATGTCCGGAATCGCCTTCCCAGACTCCAATGGCTGTTTATGCAACATATAAACTTAAAAAAATGGGATACGAGGTTACAACAGCAAGTACACCCTCTGCAATGAAACTTCTGGAAGTAGGAGATCCTGAAGAGTTATACATCAAAAATAAAGTAGATATTGATTCTTGTATTGAAAAACTGGATAAAGGCGCTTTTGATCTCCTTGTCGGGTTTATTCATAAAGATGCAGCTGTTTCATATTTTGTAACTTTCTATAGTATACTTGATACAAAATCTATAGCTATAGTTTTTGAAAAAGACGCAGATAAACTTGCTGAATTCATAGATACTGTTTCAGAAAGTACAGATGCAGAAATTGTATCTGCAAGGGCTTACCACAATCCTACCCCACTCAGGGTGAAATTTGATAAAACGCTTCAAAAGCTTGAAGAATCCAATGCTCTTTGAATTTAAACTTTAATAAAAATTAATCAATCCTAGGGGGAATTTTATGTTCTGTCTTGAAACGTATTTACAGGAATCTGAAGATTATAAAGTACTAATCGCCAGAACAGGTTTTAAAGAAGCTACTGAAGTTATTAAAGAAAATGCTCTTGAAATAATCTATGTTAATCCGGGAGATAAGATTTTAGGTGCTAGAATTATTGGAGTACCTCCAATATCAGTAGGTATCAATGAAGAAAAGGGCACTGTACTGTTTCCTTATACAAAACCTTGCCATGGAACTGCAGTAGTTGAAATACCTGTTGGCCAAGAAGAAATAGATAATGTAAAGAAGTTAAATATCAAGTAATGCTTTTTAAGCATTAACTTTTTATTTAATTGATATTACGTTATTTTTTAAGTGTTTTAGTTTTATTATTGCCTTAATTTTTATAAAAATCTCTCAATTTTCTAATTATCATTTTATTGCTCTGTTCATAGAGTGACTGCATAATGTATGATGTATGTAGTATCAACAAAAACCACATATTTTATGGCATATCATCAACAAAAATATTATTACTGATAGATCAAGTTGAAGAAAAATCCTCAAAAAATTCATAGAATTTTTTGGGAGCCCTCGAAAACTGTCAAAATTCTTTGAATTTTGATGCACAGAAAAATGCGAAGCATTTTTCTTTAGCTCAGTTTTCGGGGC
>JAEYQZ010000262.1 GCA_023409695.1 Methanobacteriota archaeon
ACATTTAGAAGAGGAAAAATCATAGACTTAAAAAGAGTTTCAGATGAAGCAATGCTGCAGTGCCCAACTGTTGAGACTGTAGTTGTTGTAAAACACACTGGAATCCCAATAGAAATGTCTGAATTAAGTGGAAGGGAAATATTCTACGAAACACTCATTGAAGGAGAACCCGCAGAACTGGAAGCAGAGGAGATGGATGCAGAAGATCCGTTATTTATCCTTTATACTTCTGGAAGTACAGGAAAACCTAAAGGTGTTATGCATACAACAGCAGGGTATATGGTAGGAGTTGCGACAACACTTAACAATGTATTCAACATTCATGATGGAGATTTATGGTGGTGTACAGGAGATATTGGATGGATTACAGGACACAGTTTCTTACTCTACGGACCGCTTCTTTTAGGTACAACAACTCTTGTATATGAAGGAGCACCGGACTACCCAAATCCAGGAGCATGGTGGAGTGTTGTAGAAAAATATGGTGTAACAAAACTTTATACGGCCCCAACAGCAATAAGGCATCTTATGAGATTCGGAAGCAAATATCCTAACCTTTACAACCTTTCATCACTGAAAATCCTTGGAACTGTTGGAGAACCAATAAACCCTGAAGCGTGGATGTGGTTTTACAAGAATGTAGGAAAAGAAAGATGTCCTATTATGGATACATGGTGGCAGACAGAGACTGGAATGCATATGATTTCTCCATTACCTATAGCTCCACTTAAACCTGGTTCAGCAACTAGAGCATTACCTGGTGTTGACGCTGATGTGGTCGATGATGAAGGAAATCCAGTACCTGTTGGAAAAGGAGGGCTTTTAGTAATCAAAAAACCATGGCCCGCAATGTTTAGAACACTCTACAATGATGAAGACAAATTTGTTAACACATACTGGAAAGAAGTTCCTGGATGTGTATATACAGCAGGAGATATAGCAAGGAAAGATGAAGACGGATATTTCTGGATTCAGGGAAGATCAGATGACGTCTTAAAAATTGCAGGACACAGAATAGGTACTTCTGAAGTTGAGTCTGCATTTGTAAGTCATCCTGCAGTTGTAGAAGCAGCTGTCATTGGTAAATCAGATCCAATAAAAGGAGAAGTAATTAAAGCATTTGTAATATTAAAAGAAGGATACCAGCTTAAAACCCAATTGATTGAGGACTTAAGCAGGCATGTGAGATATGAGTTAGGTCCTGTCGCTGTTTTAGGCCAGATTACACAGGTAGATTCACTACCAAAAACAAGAAGTGGAAAGATCATGAGGAGAGTTTTAAGGGCAAGAGATCGAGGAGAAGATGTAGGAGATATTTCAACACTTGAAGAATAAATTAAAACAAAAAGGAGGTGTAAAAATAGTTGAAGATGATTTTGCAACCATAACTATCGATGGGAGGAAGCTTTCAAAACATACTCCGGCAAATCCCGCACCTCTAGGCCTCATAGCATTTGGACTCACTACAGTTCTCCTAAATTTCCATAATGCGGGATTTTATGGGCTGGACAGCATGATACTTGCTATGGGACTGGCATATGGGGGACTAGCTCAGATCATTGCAGGTCTAATGGAATACCGAAATGGTAACACTTTTGCTATGGTGGCATTTGGATCATATGGGCTGTTCTGGTGGTCCTTCGTGTTCTTACTGATAATACCAAAACTGAACCTTGGAGCTGCACCTGATGCTACATCACTTGCAGCCTATCTGTTCATGTGGGGACTTTTCACTCTGGTAATGTTTGTAGGAACGCTAAAAATAAGTAGAGGACTACAGGTAGTATTCCTCAGCCTGGCTATACTATTTTTCCTGCTATCTGCAGGGGAAATAACAGGGAACCCAATGATAACTTTAATTGCAGGATATGAAGGAATATTTACTGGATTTAGTGCGATATACGTTGGGCTTGCGGAGGTGCTGAATGAACTTTATGGAAAAAAAGTCTTACCAACATAGGTAAAAAATATTTTTTTACCTTTTTTTCATTTATTTATAATCTGTATTCCCCATCAAAAAAAGATATTAAAATTATACTATGATTTTGAGTTAAATATATTTCAAATTTAAGTTAAGATAAATGTTAAATTCTATTTTTTATTAATATATTTTAATAAAAAGTGTTAATTTGATTTAAGCTGTAAAATGCCTTATTTAGTTATAAAATAATATATAATGATTTTTTAGCTAAAATTTAATCAATTATTCTACTGAACTATTTTGTAGATTAGTATTATACTTTATTTTAAAATTTAGGTGTTTTACGCCAATATTTTTTCCCAAAAATGTAATGTTTAAATAAGGTGATACTCAATCCTATACATGTTCTAAAAGTGTATGTTCCATATACTTAAATGAATTTGGAAACTTAAATCTAGAAGAGGCGGTAAAATGGAAGATGAATATGCTCTACCTGAGCTCTTAGATACATTTATAAATTTGCTCAGGAGTAAAGAAGTGGAAGACGGTAAAGAAGAAGAATTATTTATAAATAGGCTTTTTAACCTTAAAAGAAAAGTCTCAGATGAAATTAGATACCTTAAAGACGGTGACCCAACACTTGACGTTGGTAAAGTGCTGCTTGAAAATATAACCAATGAAATTAAAAAGGAAATTTATTACAACACCATTGCTTTTGCAGAATATAAAGAAGCAGGGGAAGATTTAGTACTTGTTAAGGGGAATGAGAATGCTGTTAAAACTCTCATGCAGCAGGCAGACATGTTAGGCGTTAAGTGGAAAAATATAGATTTTAATGATAGAATGATGGATTCTAGAAATTAATAGATTTAATGTTTATCATTTTACCTTTAGATCAAATTCATTGAATAATTAATGCCCAGTAATATAAGCTGAAAAGAACTAATTAAAAAATAAGATAGTTTAATATAAATTAAACTTTAATTTCAAACCCTAAATCCACTTCATTAGCGGGTTTGCCACCTTTAACTCCCCAATTTTCTAGAGGAGGCTCGTGTAAGACAATTGTAATGTCCTCCCCATCTATTCTGGGATTTTGGGATAAATTATTATTTATAGCTTTATAAAGCGCTTTTTTGGCCTCAAGTGATCTTCCCTGAAACATGGTTATTTCAATTAAAGTAATATTGTCTGTTTTGGTTTCAGGATATTCAAAGTTAGCTTCATCAAGCTCATATAACCTTTGAAATCTATCGTAATCAGGTATTTTAACTGCTTGAACCAGAGCATCATGGACTCCGTCCAGTATAGCTTTTTTATGTTCAGTGGACTTTCCTTTTAGTATTTCTATTTTAACTAGTGGACACATTTTCATAACCTCTAGGTGTTTTTTTACTCATATTTTCACATAATTTTCTTATCTTTATCTTTAAATCAATTTTTTATCTTTTACAGTATAATTATTGCTAGAACATATGATAACATAACAATCGTTAATTTAATAAAAAACTTATATAAATTTTTTTACTTGAATTAGTTACTTTCAACCACTCTCAAAGAAATAAAAATCCTAAAAATGGTTAATAGTCTAGTATTAATTCTAATTTTTTAAAATCTATTTTGAATTTTGTATTTTATAATTTCATAATTCATTGAGTATTTAATAAAAAAGTTAATACTTAACCTACCAATAAATATTAAATAAGAATATCTTTTCCGAAGAGGGCTAACATGATTAAACAAAAAGAGTCCGAAC